>DATKKY010000322.1:0-4603 GCA_035542695.1 bacterium
GATGTCAACATCTTGGAATGCAGCGCGCCAGGTGGACGGCCGGCGCATCGTCGAAGAGATTCTGGAGCTGGGCTTCCGCACGCTTGAGGTGGATTACCGGGTGACCGCTGAGGCGGCCCGGGAGATCCGCGGCATGGTCGCCTCGGGTCGGGTCACGGTGGGCAGCGTTCACAACTTCAGCCCGCTCGCGCCCGGCGAGCTGCCATCCAACAGCGGCGGCCACAAGCTCTCGTTGGCCACGACCGACGAGGAGGAGCGCCGCCGCGCGGTGCGTCTGACGCTGGTCTCGGCCACTCTCGCGAGCGACCTGGGAGCCCGCGTGCTGGTACTTCACCTGGGCGAGACCGACATCCCGCGTGACCGGTCAGTGAGCCTCGGTCGCGTGGTGAGGGCTGAGGGGGCGTCCTCCCCTGAGGCTGTCCGGATGAGAAGCGAGCTTGCTCGGGAGCGAGAGGCCAGCGTAGGCGGCCGGCTTGATGCGGCTGCCAGAAGCTTGGAAGAGATACTGCGGGCGTGCGGGCGGGACCTTGTGCTTGGCATTGAAAACCGGAACTACTATCATCAGATACCTTTGCCCGAAGAGGCGGTAAGCCTGATAGAGCGCGTCGGGTCGCCTCAGGTGCGCTACTGGCATGACGTGGGGCACGCCCACGCCCTGGAGGCCTTGGGGTTCCTGCCCCATCTCGAGACGCTCGAGTCGATGGTGCCCTATCTTGGCGGTATGCACCTTCACGACGCGGTGTTCACAGCTGACCACAAAGCGCCGGGGACCGGCGAGATTGATTTCGCATCTATCCTCGCCCTTGTGCCGGGCGGCACGCTCAAGGTGCTCGAGCTCGCCCCTGCGGCCACCCGCGAGGAGATCCTTGCAGGGCTGGAGTTCCTGCAAACCTTTGGGGTGAGCCCGCGGCTGGCCGCGTGATGATATTCCCTTTTTCGTTTGTATTGTGGCCGAGCATGTGATATCTATATTGAGTGAAGGGGTGGTGAACTATGTCCGGGCATTCCAAATGGAGCACGATTAAGCGCAAGAAGGGTAAAGCTGATGCCGAGCGGGGCAGAATCTTTACCCGGTTCATCCGGGAGATTACGGTCGCCGCGCGTAATGGTGGCGGCGATCCCGAGGCCAATCCGAGGCTGAGGACGGCCATCGATGGCGCCAGGACCGCCAACATGCCGGCGGTCAACATCGAGAAAGCCATTAAGCGCGGCACGGGAGAATTACCAGGTATATCCTATGAAGAGCAGACTTACGAAGGTTACGGGCCTCAGGGCATTGCGATTCTTATCGAGACCCTGACTGACAACCGCAACCGGACTACCTCCGAAATAAGGCACATCCTTGACAGGAACGGCGGCCACATGGGCGAAGTCGGCTGCGTTTCCTGGATGTTCCACCAGAAAGGCTCGATATCCGTCGACAAGGGCAAGGCCCAGGAAGACGACCTGATGACCATTGCTCTGGATGCCGGGGCCGAGGATGTGACCGATGAGAAGGAATTCTTCGAGGTCCTGACCAGCGTGGCTGATCTGGATAAGGTCAAGAAGGCGCTGGCCGATGCCGGTGTTCCCATATCCAACGCCCAGCTGGTGCGCTATCCGCAGACTTACGTACCACTTGACAGCAAGGCTGCCGAGCAGACCATCCGACTGATGAACGCGATCGAGGAGCACGACGACGTCCAGAAGGTCTATTCCAACTTCGACATTCCGGACGACATCATGGAACAGCTGACCAAGGATTAGGCCGTGACCATCCTAGGCATCGATCCCGGCACCAGGCGAACCGGCTATGCTGTGATCGAGGCCAGTCGGGACATTCCCTACCTGGTGGCCAAAGGCACGCTGACTCCGTCGGTGCGGCTTCCTTTTCCCCAGCGCCTGCTTGAGATCTATCGCGGGCTATTCGATGTGGTTGCCAAGTTCAGGCCCGACGAGATGGCCGTCGAGAGCGTCTTCGTGAAGCACAATGTCAACGTGGCCCTGAAGATGGGTCACATGCGAGGGGTGGCCCTTCTGGTGGCGGCGCTTCACGAGCTCGCGGTCGGCGAGTATTCTCCGGCCGAAATAAAGCAAGCGATAGTCGGTAGCGGGGCCGCCTCGAAAGACCAAGTCAAGTTCATGGTGACGGCGCTGTTGAGGCTCGCCGAGACGCCCTCCGAGGACGAGGCCGATGCGCTTGCAGTTGCCCTGTGCCACGTTCACCGACGCAGAATCAGCGAGGATTCGCCGCTTGATATCCTACATAAGAGGTATTCTTGTTGAAAAGACGCCGGCCCGCATCGTGGTAGAGACCGGCGGGATCGGTCACGAGATTCTGATTCCGTTGTCCAGTTACGACGGTCTGGGGGCGGTCGGTTCCGAGACCACGGTCTATACCCATTTCCACGTCCGCGAAGACGCCCACGAGCTCTTCGGCTTCGCCACACCCAAGGAGCGCTGGCTCTTCAGGCTCCTGATTAGTGTCTCAGGCATCGGGCCGCGGTCGGCTCTCACGATTCTCTCCGGGGCGAGCGTCGATGACTTCTGCGGAGCGATTGCCAAGGAAGAGACTGACTTCCTGACCGCGATTACGGGCGTCGGCCGGAAGACGGCTCAGAGGCTGATCGTGGAGCTCAAGACCAAGGTATCCCAGGAGGATGTGAAACTGGTGGGGGCAGGTGGGGGCAAAATCCCCGCCAAGGATGCTATTTCCGAGGCTGTCCAGGCTCTGGTTTCCCTGGGTTTCGCCACCCACGAGGCGCGGCGGGCGGTGGAAAAGTCGGCAGCCGGGACCGACAAGGAACTCTGCGTCGAGGAGTTGATTCGCGGTGCCCTCAAGAACACCTAAGCGGAACGAGAAGCCGGCCGGCTCGCAATTCGGGCCCGGGCGGGTGACCAGCCCCGAACTGGCTGATGGCGAGCGCGAGCTGGACAGCAATCTGAGGCCCAAGACCTTCGCGGAGTTCATAGGCCAGGACAAGCTCAGGGAGAACCTCCGGGTCTTCATCGAAGCTGCCAAGATGCGCGGCGAGGCGCTGGACCACGTGCTGTTCTACGGTCCTCCGGGCCTGGGCAAGACCACGCTGGCAGGGATCATTGCCAACGAATTGGGCGTGACCATGGCGGCGACTTCAGGCCCGGTAATCGAACGCCCCGGCGATCTGGCAGGGATGCTGACCAATCTCGGGGAGCGGAGCGTGCTCTTCATCGACGAGGTCCACCGGTTGAACCATGTGGTCGAGGAGTACCTCTATCCGGCCATGGAGGATTTCACGCTGGACATCATGATCGACAAGGGACCGAGTGCGAGATCGATAAGGCTCAACCTGAACAAGTTCACCTTGATCGGCGCCACCACGCGGGCAGGTATGATAACTTCGCCCATGAGAGCGCGCTTTGGAGTGGTCAGCCGCATCGGCTTCTATACGGCTCAGGAGCTCAAGCAGATCATCGAGCGCTCTGCCGGAATCCTGGGAATCGAGGTAGACCAGGATGCTGCTTCGGAGATCGCCCAGCGCTCGCGGGGAACCCCGCGAATCGCCAACCGCCTCTTGAGGCGGGTCAGGGACTTCGCCCAGGTGAAGGCCGAAGGCAGAGTAAATCTGGCTATCGCGAGGCATGGCTTGGAGGCGCTGGAGGTTGACGAGCGGGGCCTCGATGACATGGACAAGCGCATCCTCGTCACTATCATTGACAAGTTCGCGGGAGGCCCGGTGGGCATAGGCACGCTGGCGACCGCCGTTGGGGAGGAGGAGGATACCATCGAGGAGGTCTATGAACCCTACCTGGTGCAGGAGGGGTTCCTCGAGCGGACTCCCCGTGGGCGCGAAGTAACCGAGCTGGCGCGCCGGCATTTCGGCAGGTCCCGCGCCGCTGAAGAAAACCGGCTGCTTTGAGAGCTGCAACCTGGAACCCAATCCCCGATTAGTGAGTCGCCGATAGCTATGGTCGAAGTCCGAACCCAAGATTTCTCCTACGATTTGCCGCGCGAGCTTGTGGCCTACGCTCCGGCCGAGCACCGGGAAGAAGCCCGGCTGATGGTGCTTTCGAGGCGCGACCGGACGATTGCCCACTCCCGGTTCGACCGGCTGGTGACCTACCTCCGGCCAGGTGATCTACTGGTGGTCAATGAGAGCCGCGTGATCAAGGCGAAGCTGGCGGGTGAGAAGCGGGGCACCGGAGGCAGGGTTGACATCTTGGTCCTAAGAGAAATCGAGCGCGGCGTCTGGGAAGCGCTGGTCTCGCCGTCCCGGCGAATCCATCCGGGGACTGAGATAGCTCTAGGACGCGGCCATGCCTGCCGGGTCAAGGAGCGGCTGCCGGACGGGAAGCGCCTGCTCGCCTTTGATACTGAAGATGTCGGCTCGCTGCTCGAAGACCTGGGCGAGGTGCCGCTGCCACCTTACATCAAGCGGGAGCCCCAGGCCTTCGACCGCGAGCGTTATCAAACGGTTTATGCCCGGCGCGATGGCTCGGTCGCCGCGCCTACGGCCGGCCTGCATTTCACGGAGCCGCTGCTTGAAGCGATCAGTCAGGCCGGAGTCGAAGTGGCGAGGCTCACGCTCCACGTCGGCTTGGGGAGTTTCCGGCCCGTCAAGGAGGATGATCCCGCCAACCATGT
>DATKKY010000323.1:0-9437 GCA_035542695.1 bacterium
TATTGAGACCAATCCCAATCGAGCAAGTAAGCCTGTAATCACGCTTGATCCTATCCTTGATTTTCTGGGCGACCGTCACGGCCTGATCAAGATCCAAGTCCCTGAATTCGAGGAAGGCTTCATCTACGCTGAAAGGCTCAACCAGAGGGGAATATTCCTTGAGGGTGTGCAGGATTCTGATTGATGTGTAAACGTACTTCTGGGGGTTCCCTGTGACGTAGATACCTTGCGGACAGAGCTTCCTGGCTTGCCCGACGGGCATCCCCGACTTGAGCCCAAATTCCCTGGCTTCGTAGGAAGCGGTTGAAACCACGCTCCGCCTGTAAGGATCGCCGCAGACAATCACCGGCTTGCCTACCAAGCTTGGATTGGATAGCTGCTCCACCGATGAGAAAAAGGCGTCCATGTCGAGATGGAAAATGATCCTCCGCTCCATCGGGACCTCCGCTCTTCCTTGGCTCGCCACTCCTATCAATTCAATATTGCCTCACGATTGAGATCACGGTGCCGAGCATCCGGATTTCCTTGTGACTCAGCTCCGAGAGATTGATCTCGGGGTACTGATCGTTTTCGGGTTTCAAGACCAGACTCTTGTCGCGCTTGATGAGCCGCTTCAAGGTCACTTCATCATCCAGGAGGGCGACCACGATGTCGCCAGGCATCGGAGCCAAGTTCTGCTTGACGACTGCGATGTCTCCGTCATTGATGCCCGCCCCGATCATGCTGTCCCCTCTCACCTTGACTGCGAAGACCTCAAAGCCACGGGCCAGCTTTTCATCGAGCAGGATGGTGCCCTCGATGTTTTCTTCGGAAACGACCGGCTTGCCGGCGGGGACCCTGCCCAGGATAGGTACGCTTCTGACATTGGTGGGAGTGTCCGTCACTCGACCAGGGCCTATCCGAAGATACATTTCCTGGGAAGTATCATCATGGCGTACCCTCGCAACCTTGATACCCCTGGCAGTCCAATTCCTCCGCTCGATCAAGCCCTCGGCCTCGAGCTTGCTCAGGAAATACCTCACCCCGTTGGTGGAGGAAATGTCGAAGCGCCGGCCAATCTCCCGAATGGTAGGAGGGAGGCCCTTCAATGAAATCTCCGACCTGATGAACTGGTAAATCTGCCCCTTCTTGTCCATGCTCCTCACCCGCCTTCCTCACCTACTGATCCCGACATCCCACTGGCCCTCCGATGATCAACTTGCCCCTCATACCCTCATGACCACGGGCCTTTCCCCAACTCCCTCTTACTCTACTGCACATTTGTGCAGTAGTCAAGCTAAAAAAATAGCCTGCGGCACCAAGCCGGCGCCGTCAGAACCTGCATGACACTGCCAAATCCGCGCGGCCGAGCCCTAGACTGGGCAGGATGGCCAGGCGCATCCTGCTCTGGTCTCCGTGCAAGCCAACGATCGCGCGTGCGGTAAGATAGCCCACCGCAGACCCGACAAGCACGTCAGATGTCCAATGGGCATTGTCATTGATTCTGGATACGGCGCAAAGGGACGCAGCACAATATGCGAGGGGCGGTACAAGCCTGTGGGTTCCATATTCGGAGGCAATGACGGTTGCCACCGCAAAGGCCGTAGCCGAGTGGCCCGAAGGAAACGACAGATTGGATGGGGTCAAGCTGGGGCCAGACCATTTCTCGGTTTCCAGATCTGAGGAGACAGGCCGGTGCTTGTGGGTGACAAGTTTGATGCCCTCGCAAAGTGCTCCGCTCAGGGCAAAACTCTCGAGGCCGAGGAGGGCCGTACGCTCGGCCCGAAGGTCATCCTGCAGGCGCCCGTAGCAGTACACAGCGCTCAAGGCAGGTGCGACGTACCTGCCATCACCAAGACACCTGGCGAATCCCGCCATTCTATCAGTAGCTGCGGTCCGATGATCCTGTACCCACATTTGGACATCGTCCTCTTCATCGATGAGCCGGCTCATCGCCAGTACGCCTAGAGACATCTTGAGCCAGTTCGAGGGTCTCCACCGAACCGCCGAGCCGATCAGAGTGCCCGTGTCAGAAAGGTAGCCCTTGAAGTAGTCCAGATCGAGCGCCACCGGTGCAGGCTGAGATGGGGCCGGGCACACAAGTGCGGCAGGAGCAAGTCGGAGCGCAGTCGAGGACCGGGCCGCCGTAGCTCCGGCAAGTCCAAGCACCGCCAGCATGATTGTAACCAGCAAGACCTTCATCATCGTACCTATTGGATGCAGCGCTAGGGCCATGAGTAAAACGTAGGCCCCTGACCAACCGCCATACCTGGCCCCCGGGGTTGCGCAATTACTAGTATAACAAGAAAGGGAGGTGTCCGTGGCTACAAAGGCCGCTAGGAGACAGGTGACCGCGGCGGGCCGGCGAACCACTTCCAGGCTGCGAGCATGGCGTAGGTAGCAATCCTAGCAGCCGGCGTGAGCATGAACTTCAGGGCCAACTGCCCCGATAGGCCCGGTACACCCCTGAAGATATAGGAAACGTTCTCGACGGCCTTTGAGGGCCGCAGGTAGAACGTGCTGTAGGCTTCGAACTGAACCCCTCTCATCCCAACCGAAGAGACGTGATCCAGCGCCATTGTGGGATGCATCCCCGAGTACTGCTCCCAGTCCCGGGTAAGCAGGCGGTCCTGCACATCGTCATAGAGCTTGCTGCCGGGGTAGGGTGTCAGGATGGAGAACTGGGCTCGGCGCGGGTTGAGACGCCTCGCGAACTTGATGGTCTGCCTCATCATGGCCTTGGTCTCACCGGGGGCGCCGAGGATGAAAGCCCCTGTGACTTCCACGTTGTTCTCTCTCAGGATGTCCATGGCGCGCAGGGCATCGCCCACCTGCGCCTTCTTGCCGTAAGCGTCCAGAGATTCCTGGCTACCACTCTCAAAACCAATGAAAGTCCACCGGAGGCCGGCACGGGCCATGGTCCGGATCATCTCGGGGTGCTTCACTATGGTATCCACGCGGGTCATCGCGGCCCAAGTGACATCCCAGCCCTTGGCCATTATCAGCTCCGAGACCTTGATCGCGCGAGCGGGATTCAAAGTGAAGTTGTCGTCAACAAAGGAGATAGCCCGGTAGCCATACTTGTCGTGAAGCAATTCCACTTCCTCGATGATGTTCTCGGCCGACCTGGCACGCCAGCGAACTCCAAAAAACTCGGACGAGGAGCAGAATTCGCAATTGTAGGGACAACCGCGGGATGTGACCACGGTCGTCATGAGGCGGCCATTCATCTTCTCCTTGTACAGCCTGAGAGGTAGCAGGTCTCTCGCCGGGAAGGGGAGAGCATCCAGATCATCGATGAAGGGGGCATCAGGCGTCCGGCGCACGCTGCCGCTCTCCAGATAGGAGACTCCTCTGACCTCTTCGAAGGATCGTTTGCCGCTCAGGAACTCCACCAGGGAGAGGAAAGAGATCTCGCCTTCATTTCGGACGACATAGTCAACTGCCCCACTCTCAAGGGCTTCCCCGTCGAGGAAGCTTACGTGAGGCCCCCCCATCACCACTTTGGCTCCACGCTTCTTAGCGAGTTTGGCGATCTTCAAAGCCACCAGGAAGCGCGAGGTATCAACCGAGATCCCGACGAGGTCGAACTCGCCATAGGGGTATTTGGACCAGGATGGCCTCTCAACGTTGAAATCGACGATCTTGATCTCATGGCGGTCACGCAGAACGGCTGCGAGATATGCCAGCCCAAGGGGTGGGCGACTTATGCCCAGGACTCCGTACGAGAAGCCCGCCGGCGGGTTAACCAATAGGATTTTCATCCACTCTCCTGACGCTTAGCCTACCCAAATGCTTAAGCCGGACCCATGTGGGCCCGGCGCTCAGGGGAGAAATCGTATCTCCCAAAGGGGAAGCTACCCCCCTTGGGTGGCACATGTCAAGCTCGAACTCCCGAGCCCGCCCGCCATGTGCTCCGCCATGCCAGGCTGCCAGTGGCCCCCCGCCAGAACGCCCGCCTTTCCCCTTTTGACAACCGGCCCTCGCTCGGCTAAAATAGGAAGGCTGTATGTCCGGCTCTGAGCGCCGGTTGCCCAGGGCGCCCGGAGGGCAGGTGTAGGCCGGAAGGAGAGGGTATGGCACACGCTCGGCTTTCCAAGCGCGCACTGGAAATGCAGGCTTCACCCATCCGGAAACTGGTGCCCCTTGCCGATGAGGCCAAGGCCAAGGGCATCAAGGTTTACCATCTCAACATCGGCCAGCCGGACATTCCTACCCCTCCGGAGTTCATGGATGCCCTCAGGAGCTACGACAGCCATGTGCTGGCCTACGGCAACTCCAAGGGCGATGCTGCCTACATTAAGACGCTGGTTGAGTACTACAAGCACCGCGGCATCGAGGTCGAAGCGCGGGACATCCAGGTCACGACCGGCGGCAGCGAAGCCATCATCTTCGCCATGATTTGCGTGGCCAACGTCGGCGAAGAGATCATTGTGTTCGAGCCCTTCTATACCAATTACAACGGCTTCGCGGCGATGGCCGACGTCCGCCTGGTGCCGCTCACGCTGGCAGCGGAGACTGGCTTTCACCTTCCACCGCGCGCAGCGATCGAGGCCGCCATCACGCCCTCGACGCGCGCTATCCTGGTCTGCAGCCCTAACAACCCGACCGGCACCGTTTACACGCGGGAGGAGATGGCGGCCATCGCCGCGATCGCCAAGGCCCACAACCTCTTCGTGCTCTCCGACGAGGTCTATCGCGAATTCGTCTATGAGGGCCGACACACCAGTATCATGGATATCGAAGGCACGAGCGACCGGGCGATTCTCCTCGACTCCATCTCCAAGCGATACAGCGCTTGCGGCGCCCGCATCGGCTGCCTGGTTTCTCGCAACCATCAGGTGATGGAAGCCGCCCTCAAGATGGGCCAGGCCAGGCTGTGTTCGCCATCGATCGAGCAGTACGCGGCGACCCAGACCGCCAAGATCAAGGACGCCTATTTTGAACACACCATGGAGGAATACCGGCGCCGGCGCGATACGGTGTACGATGAACTGATGAAGATCCCCGGCGTGGTCTGCCTCAAGCCGAGCGGCGCTTTCTACATCATGGCCAAGCTGCCGGTCGCTGACATCGAGGACTTCGCGCGCTGGATGCTGACCGATTTCAGCCTGGATGGCGCGACCACCATGATTGCGCCCGGGCCCGGCTTCTATGCCACTCCCGGCAAGGGCAACGACGAGGCGCGCATCGCCTACGTCCTGAACGTTGAAGACCTCAAGCGGGCCATGCGCATCCTCGCCAAGGGCATCGAGGTCTACCGCGAGGCCAAGCACAAGGCTCCCCGCTGACAAGGGCAGATGCCATCAAATTCGCCTAGGCCTGACTTCCCGCCTTCGGTTGCGCGGTTGCTCCTTTCCTTCCTGCGCCTCGGCGCCACCGCTTTCGGCGGCCCGTCCATGGTCGCCTATATTCGCCGGCTGGCTGTCCAAAAGCGCCACTGGCTTGACGCTGCGACTTTCGATGACGGGGTTGCCCTGTGCCAGATGATTCCAGGCGCTACCGCCATGCAAACCACAGCCTACGTTGGTCTCCGGACTCGCGGAGTACTCGGAGCAGCTGCAAGTTTCATCGGTTTCGGCCTACCGGCCTTCATCCTCATGACTACCTTCGCGGCGCTATATGCCCGCGCCCACGCACTGCCGATCGTGGTGTCGGCGTTCAGCGGCCTTCAGGCGATGATCGTCGCCATTATGGCAAACGCTACGCTTAGCTTCGGTAGAACCACCCTCAAGTCCTGGAGGCCCGCTGTGATTGCCGGCCTAGCCGCGGCCATGTTTGGGCTCAGGGTTAACCCGATCATCGTGATTGTGCTGGCCGGAGCTTTGGGATTCGCACTCAACAGGCCTGCGCAGAAAGACGGCGCAGTCAGCACTTCGGCGCGCACGCCTACGCACCTCAAGCCGGTGCTACTCACGCTGGCATGCGCAGCGATCGGCCTCGGCGCGCTCTTCTGGTTCCGCCGACCCCTCTTCGTGCTCGCGGCTCTTATGTCCAAGATAGACCTCTTCGCTTTCGGGGGCGGCTTCGCCTCAGTGCCGCTTATGTTTCACGAGGTAGTAGACGTCCGCAAGTGGATGGATGGTCAGACCTTCATGAACGGCATCGTGCTCGGGCAGGTCACTCCGGGTCCGATTGTGATCACTGCCACGTTCGTCGGTTATCTGCTCGGCGGCCCGCTCGGCGGGGTGGTAGCCACCATCGGCATCCTGCTGCCATCTTTCCTGATGGTGGTCGCGGTCGCTCCGTACTTTGATCGGCTGCGCGCATCTCCGGGCTTCAACCGCGTGATCAGCGGTGTCCTGGCTTCATTTGTAGGTCTGCTGCTGACCGTCACTATCCGGTTCGCGACCAATGTTCATTGGGACTGGGCGCACCTGGTACTTGCTGCCAGCGCATTCCTGGCCTTAGTCCTGTCCGTGGACTTGCTGTGGGTGGTACTGGCCGGCATCGCCGCGTCCATCGCAATCTTCACTTGGTTGCCGCACTAGGCGCGCCGGTCGCCAAGCCGCGAGCTGAATCGCGCCCACCGACGCACTGCAGGCGCCCAGCGACACGCAGGGGTCGCCTCAACAAGTATCGGCATCTCACTCAGCCTTGGGCAACCCCTTCAAGTCGCCAATCGCGCTCTTGATCGCAGCCTCCGGCAACTCGTAATCGCCGAGGTCGCCCCTCAGGAACGCCTCATAGGCCGCGAGATCGAAGTGGCCGTGGCCGCTCAGATTGAACAGGATCACTCGCTCCTGGCCGGCCTGCTTGGCTTCGAGGGCCTCGTCGATCACAGCCTTGATGGCGTGGGCGGTCTCGGGGGCCGGGATCAGGCCCTCGGTCCGCGCAAAGGTGAGCGCGGCCTTGAAGACCTCAAGCTGACCGTAGGCGCGCGCTTCTACCAGTCGCCGCCTGACCAACTCCGAGAGCAGCGGGCTGTCGCCGTGGTACCTCAAACCGCCGGCGTGGATCCTTGGCGGCATGAACTTGTGGCCCAGCGTGAACATGGGAAGTAGGGGCGTCAGTTCCGCGGTGTCCCCGAAGTCATACGCGAAGATGCCCCTGGTCAGCGTCGGGCAGGCCGTCGGCTCGACAGCTACGGCGCGCAGCTTCTTGCCGGCGATCTTGTCCCGCAAGAAGGGATTAGCCAGCCCCGAGAAATTAGAGCCGCCGCCGACGCAGCCAATCACGACGTCGGGATAGTCTCCCGTAAGCTGCATCTGTTTTTGGGCCTCGAGCCCGATCACGGTCTGGTGAAGTAGCACGTGGTTGAGCACGCTCCCCAGGGAGTACTTGGTGGTCTCGTGCGAGGCCGCATCCTCGACCGCTTCGCTGATGGCGATGCCGAGGCTGCCCGGCGAGTCGGGATCCTGCTCGAGCATCTTGCGGCCCGCCATGGTGTCGAGGGTAGGGCTCGGAACAACCTGAGCTCCCCAGGTCTCCATCATGATCCGCCGGTAAGGCTTCTGCTCGTAGCTAACCCTGACCATGTAGACCTTGCACTCCAGGCCGAAGATGTTGCAGGCGAGGCTCAGGGCGCTACCCCACTGGCCCGCACCGGTCTCCGTCGTAAGGCGCTTGACACCTTCGCGCTTGTTGTAGTACGCCTGCGCCACTGCCGTGTTGGGCTTGTGGCTGCCAGCCGGACTCACGCCCTCATGCTTGTAGTAAATCCTGGCCGGCGTGCCGAGAGCCCGCTCCAGGCGGCGCGCCCGGACGAGCGGCGTCGGCCTCCAGAGCATATAAGCCTCAAGCACCGCCTCGGGAATCTCGATGAAGCGCTCCCGCGAGACCTCCTGCTCGATCAACGCCATGGGGAAGAGCGGCGCCAAGTCGCCCGGGCCAACGGGCTTGCCGGTCCCGGGATGCAACACGGGCAAGAGAGCTCCATCAAGGTCGGCGACAATGTTGTACCACTTCCGTGGGATATCCTGCTCCGCCAGTAGGAACTTTGTGGTTTCCATGTCAGTACCTCCTCTCTCGAGGTTTCCTAGTCATCGAAGTAGAACGTCGGTTCCTCATAGAATCGAATCCGCTTAGTTTCAATCGCGTGTCGAACTATGGCGTCCAGCTCGGCCTGCTTGGCTCGCGTCGAGCCGCGCCCGGTAAGCAGCGCCAGCGGTAGCGACAAGGCCAGCGCCCGCTTCGGTACTCCGAATCGCGTGACCCCGCTCGGGAAGCGCTTGCCAGCCAGCGCAAGCCTGAGAACATCGGCCTTCGCAAAGCCGCGGTAGCAGACGAGAGCCGAGAAGGTCGGGTAGTTTGCGGCGAGGTCGCGGATGTTGGTATAGCTCACACGGTCGATGTTGGAGGCCGGCCGGGTCGCCGCCACTACGCGCCGCGACGCCTCAAGCCGTCCCGCTGCCGATGCGCCGTCCAAAACCGCGAAGACCCGCTTGGTGGGAAGCACGATGAGGCACGCCACGTCATCGGCGAAGGCTGGAATAAAATCGCCGTCGCGGGTGAACCTCGAGCGGCAGGGGCGCACCCTGGTTCGCGCGCCCACGCTCCCAACCAGATTCTCCCCGGGCAGCCCTTCGAGCACATGGTGCCAGGTGGAAAGCGTCAGGCACCTGTCCGCAAGATTGACCTCCTGGACGAGGACATGGCGAGCGCCCAGGCGCCGCAGTGCCTCGACCCGGTTGGCGCCGTCGAGCAGGATGTGTGAGACCGTACCGTGGTCCCGCGCGGCAATCACCGGGCTCCGCAGCCGGCCCTCGGTAGCTATCCGCCGAGCCAAAGCCGCTGACCGCCTCGGGTCGGGATCTTCGTGCAAGAGCAGGGAGTCCAGGTCAATGATTCTAATCCTCGGCAGTTTTCCGACCTCGAGGCTCAACCGATCTCGTCGCAACTTCAATCACGTCCTCTCACGCGGGCCGCTCTCGCGGGCCGCAAACGAGAAGGGGGTCGCTGCGCTTCCGCGACCCCCAATAAAAAGAAGAGGCGGGAAACGCCTCGGCGTCCCCGCCTCTTCTGGCCCTATATTATGGCGGGCACACCTACAAAGAGGTGCGCCACCAGCTGTTCATGTTCAGTGAGCTTTTCATTGAGACTAGTTTAGCAGAGACGGGCAGCGGTTTCAAGCGAAAACCGCCGGATGCAGTGCTGGCGCGGGCTGGCGGTCCCATACCGGCGGGACTGCGGAGGGACCCGCGTCCTGGGGTTGCGAAAGCCGCGCCAGGGCATCAATCCTTGAGCGCGATCTCCCGGACCGACATGCGGTAGTCTCGGAACCAGCGGTCGATCTCGGCGGCGCTCGCCCGCTTCAGGCGCATCATCTTGCCGCGCTCGCGCCAGACCCGGGGCAGGCCTGCGAAGGCTGAGGCGTAAGCCTTGATGACGGCGCCCATGAGCGCCCACGCCGAATGCCGCTCTCTGAACCTCCCGGCAGCGCCTTTCCCCACCACCGCCCCATACCACTGGTAGGCATACCGCACCAAGCTGTACCAGGGAGCTGCCACGAGGCGCTT
>DATKKY010000324.1:0-4216 GCA_035542695.1 bacterium
GGGCAACCGAGGCGGGCCTGCTCGAGCAAGCAATGCTGATATACAGGTGGAGCATCCAGAAGATCCTGCCCGATCTTGACCGCGAGCCTGGATTCATGGAGCGCGATGTCCCTGACCTAAGGGAAAACGTCCGCATCTTCGACAGGGGGTTTGATCCGGCCAGCGACCGCGCGATCCTAAAGATGCTCCTTGAGGAGATGGCGGACCTTCCGGAGGGAGAGCGCGTCGAGGCTGCGGATGGGATCTTTGCCGAGCTTCTCCCCGGCAAGAACCCGTCCCAGGACAGGGCCCTGCTCGACGGGGCGCTCGACAAGTACCTCGATGGCTTATACCAAGGCACCAAGCTCGCCAGCCAGCAAGAACGCCTGAGGATGTTCGACCTTTCTCTCCCCGCGCTTCTGGGCCAGCATGACAGGTTCATCGCGCTGGCCGCAAGCCTATACCCTGAGGATGAGGAGCGGATCAATCGGGGCAAAGCCTTCGACGGTGCGCTTGACATCCTGACTCCGCAGTGGATGGAGGTCGTTAAGCGCGAGTCTCCCCGCGCGCCGTACCCCGACGCCAACAGCACCATGCGCCTCAACTACGGAGTGGTCCGGGGGTATTCGCCGCGCGATGCCGTATGGTACGACCCGTTCACGACCCTCCGGGGGGTTGTTGAGAAGAACACCGGCGTGGCGCCGTTCAACTGCCCGGCTCGGATAGTGGATCTCGCTCGAGCGAAGACCTACGGACCCTACCGTGACGCTGCGCTTGAGGATGTGCCAGTGGACTTCCTCACGACTCACGACTCGACAAACGGCAACTCGGGGAGTCCTGTCCTGAACGCCAGAGGCGAGCTCGTCGGCTGCCTCTTCGACGGTAACTATGAGGCTGTGAGCGGCGACTTCGCTTTCGACGAAAACCTGCACCGGTCGATCTGCGTGGACATTCGCTACATCTTGTGGGTGGCAGAATATGTCGACGGCGCCGACAACATCCTGAGCGAGCTCCGTGTGAAATGAGCGATTGGCGCGGTTTTCTGCCGTTGACACCTGGCCGAAGCACTCCTATCCTCAAGCAGTGAGTTGACGGTCACTTTGCATAAGGAGGTGGACCAAGTGGCGAGCATAATGTCCACGCTGCTCCAGCGCGCGTGGTGGTCATTTCTGATCAAGGGCATAATTGCCGTGGTCTTGGGGCTAGTAGCTCTGGCCTGGCCCGGGCAACTGTTGGGGGCCTTGGTGATCATCTTAGGCATTTTCCTCCTGGTCATAGGCATTGTGGCGACCGTGGGTGCCTTGATGCACCGGAGCGAGTCAAAGAGCTGGGTCTGGCTGATGATACCTGGCGTGGTTGCGATCGTGGTCGGCATAATCGCCATCGCCGCGTCCAAGACCACAACCGTGGTCCTGGCCTACCTGATTGGAATCTGGGCCCTGGTCAACGGAGCGTTTGAGATTTACAACGCTTTCAAGCTGCGCAAGGACATCGCTGGAGAGTGGGTCCCATTCCTGGTCGGCGTGGTCTCGATCGTGCTGGCCGTTATTCTGTTTCTGGCGCCCCGAACTGCCGGGGAAACCCTGGTGCGGCTGATCGGCCTCTTCGCGCTGGCGATTGGGGTCCTCTGGCTTGCGATTGCCTATCGCACGCGGAGATGGCACAAACCAGCCGACAAGCCGGTCGAGCCCTGAGATCAGGGCCTAGTCGCGCCCTTCCAGAACTCGCGTGGTCTTCTTGAGGGTCCAGAGTGTGATGTAAGCGACGAGCCCTATGGCCACGGCGACCAGCCAGGCAGGGTTGATCTCGACCTTGCGGTGGGCTAGCCAGTTGCCGCCGAAATCGATAGCGGCGAAGGCGACCAGGATCTCCAAGAGACCCGTGTATTCTCTCTTGAGAATGCTGCGGAAATAGAAAGGCGTCACCGGTCGCTGCCAGCCCTTGAACCGGGGAACGAAGGCGGGGACCTTCTCGGCCCACTTGTCGTAGGCGTCCCCGAATCTACGCCGGAGCTCCTCTTCCTCCGCAAGCATGATGCGCTCAAAGTAGAGCGCGAAGGCCAGCACCACTATCACCACGAACCACCAAACCTCGGTGAACATGGCGATCCCCAGCATGATGAGGAAGTTGCCGAAGTAGAGTGGGTGCCTCGCCAGCGAATACATGCCGTCTGTTCTGAGGCTAGCCGCCTCGCTCAGGTCCCGGCATCTGGTAGAGATCGCGGGGGGAATGAAGCCTGCGGTAGCGCAGCGGAAGGCGAGACCGGCAAAGGAAATGGTCACGCACAAGCCCCGGAAGATGCCGTCCACGAGGCCCCCGGCCAGCTTCTCCAGACCCCCGGAATGCGCGAGCGCGATGGCTAGGATCGGCAGTAACGCCAGCGGCAAGTGCGTCCTCCACCGGAAGAGCCAGCCACCCTGGCGCTCCAGCTCACGGCCCAAGACCATGCCCTTCCCCCTTTCCATCACAGCCGAACTCGGTGGCAAACACGGCATTGCCTTGCCATTGCCACCGTCGCCACAGTTTCCAAGCTTACCCCCCGGCCTAGCGTTGCGCAATGCTCGCTGACGGGCCGGGTCGCCGCACCGGCCCGCCGCACCGGTTTCGCTGGCACTCGCCCGAGCGTTGTGGGATAATAGATAAGTAGGACTATGCCGTTTCCGGCTCTTGTTGGGCCTATCGTTGGAGTATTCGCCAAGCGAGGTGAATCGTGACAAGGATCAAGGCAACTCAGATGGCCGTGGTTTGTTTGCTGCTTGGGAGCCTGCTCTTGGCCGGAGCGACGACTGCGGGGGCACGCGAGCCTGCGAAAGGGCAGATCGGCGATTCCGGGGTGGAACTGGCGCTGGTCTCCGTGAATAACCCGGTATCAGCAACCGCAGGCCAGCTCCTTTCCTCCGGTATCATGGTCGTTCGGGACATGGGGCGCTACCTGCTCGTCGCTGCCAGGAATCAGGACCTCCCAACCCTGTCTGCCCTGGGTCTGGAGTGGACGGTGCTCGACAGCTCGACAGGCACGAAGACCTTTTACACGGTCGGCCTCCGAGCCGGAGCTGCGCTCGCTGATATCGAGGCCAACTCAAGGGTCCTCAGGTTCGACGGCCAGGAAGCCGTAATTGAAGCCTCCCCGGATGAGGCTGCGCGTATCGTCGGCGCGGGCTTTGACATTGCCCGGGTCTTCATCCGCCCGATACGGGTTGCACCGCAGGGTGAGGCGCGCGAGATGCCTGCGCCCGCAGCGCCCATGGCTGCCGATCCTCTGATCCAGCAGATGGTCAATGCGGTTTCCGTTTCCAATATCAATACCAACGTCCAGCGGTTGCAGGATTTCAAGACCCGATATGCGACGACCGACAGCTGCCAGGCAGCAGCCAACTGGGTCAAGGCCAAGTTCCAGTCCTACGGTATCGACAGTGTTTACTTCCACCACTGGAGCAGCACTTACAAGGACAACGTGGTCGCAGTCATGCCAGGGATATCCCATCCCGAAAAGATCGTGGTGATCGGAGGGCACTTCGATTCCACCAGTCCGAACACCAGCAACTGCCCCGGAGCGGACGACAATGCCACCGGAACCGAATGCGTGCTCGAGGTTGCGCGCATCCTCAGCCAGTACCAGTTCGATTACACCATCACCTTCATCACCTTCTGCGCGGAGGAGCAGGGCCTCCTGGGAAGCGAGGCTTACGCCAGCGAGGCTGCCGCACGGGGAGATCAGATCGTCGGCATGATTGGCGTGGACATGATTGGCTACCTGGCAAGCGGTGACGTCATGGATTTGGACATCATAACCAATACTGCCTCGCAGTGGATGCGGGACGAGGCTTTCAGCGTGCAGGACCTCTATGTGCCGGAGCTGCCGGCGGTCGTGGGCTCGTTGCCGAGCGGCGCCAGCAGTGACCATGCGTCCTTTTGGTCGGCCGGCTACAACGCCATCCTCTTCTTCGAAGACAGCGGCCAGTACAGCCCTTACATCCACACCACCAACGACATTGTCGGGCTGAGCTACAATTCGCCAACCCTGGCTCTGGGCTCGGTCAAGATCGCGGTCGGCCTGGTGGCTACCATGGCTCAGCCTTTCCGGGTGGCGATTGTCCACACCCCCTTGTCAAACACCGAGGACACTCAGCATCCCTACCCGGTGGTCGCAAACATCACAGCTGCCGGGACTCTGAACCCCGATTCGTTGCGGGTCTATTACTCGACGGGCACGGGTTGGACCGGTCTCACCATGACC
>DATKKY010000325.1:0-8248 GCA_035542695.1 bacterium
CCGCCTCGAGACCCCGCCGTCCACTCGATCCCAAGGCAGGGGCGCACCGACTTCACGGGCAGCGATCGCTTGGCTGATCGTGATATTGCAAGATTCGAAGGATTTGGCCCACAGCCCAAAATCAAAGCGATCGGTCCAACCGTCGAATCGAGCTCCGGATTTCCATGCCGTCACGATAGGGCCGGCGGCTCGGGCGTCTCCCCGCGCAAGCAGGCCTTCCACCAACGACATGTAAGGGTCCCGCCACTTGAGGCGGATCCGGTCGTCCGGAAGGTTCTTGCGGATGTAGTTGACGCGCCTCAGGATCTCCTCCGGCTCAAGCTGAGCTTCCCACTGGAGCGGCGTAAGCGGCCGAGGAACAAAGGGGGAAAGCGAAACCGTCGCGTGCCGCCGCTTTCCGAACACTCGGCAGACCGATCCGACCGACTTGCATATTCTGATGAGGCCATCCAGATCAGCGTCGGTCTCTCCAGGCAGACCCAGCATGAAGTAGAGCTTGACCGAGTCCAAACCTCCCCGGAAGGCAGTCTCGATGGTCGAGTAGAGATCCCTTTCATCAATGTCCTTGTTGACCGACCGTCGAAGGCTATCAGTTCCAGCCTCAGGCGCGAAAGTGAGTCCCGTCTTTCTAGTCCCGCTTATCACTTTGGCGATGTCAGGCGAGAAGGTCCCAGGCCGCATCGAGGGCAGCGAAATGCTGACTTGCCGGTCCCCCAACGAGCGCGCCAGCTTGGTCACGAGGCTCTCAAGCCCCTTGTAGTCCGACGTCGATAGTGAGACCAGTGAGACCTCTTCCCAACCGGTGGCAGCGATCCCGGATTCAGCAAGCGCCACTACCGAGTCCACCGGCCGCTCCCTCACCGGCCGGGTCAGCATCCCAGCCGAACAGAACCGGCAGCCGCGAGTGCAGCCTCGCATCACCTCTAGCGTCAGCCTGTCATGAGTTATGGGTATAATGGGGACGATGGGCGGCAGCGGGAAGTCCTCGTCCTTGAGCACCGGCTCCACCCTCCGGGTGGTCCTGTGACCGCTCGGCCCGTGGACCACTGGCACGTAGCAACCCGGAACCTCAGCGAGCCGCCCGAGCTTCTGGCTGCGGCTCTCTCCCCGGCCTTTGGCTCCGAGCACCGCCTCCGCTATCTCGACGGCAAGGGTTTCACCGTCACCGATCGCGAAAGCGTCGATGAAAGCCGACATTGGCTCCGGGTTGTAGGCGCAAGGCCCACCGGCCACCACCAGCGGGTGGTCTTCCTGGCGATCCCGCGCCAAGAGCGGCAGGCCGGCAAGGTCAAGCATGTTGAGCACGTTGGTGTACTGGAGCTCATGCTGGAGAGAGAAGCCTATGATGTCAAACTCGCCGGCGCCTGCGCCGCTGCCTAGGCCATAGAGCGGCATTCGTTCCTTCCGCATGAAGTCTTCCATGTCGGCCCATGGAGCAAACGCAACATCGACCTCGCAATCTGGATGCCTGCTGATCACATGGTAGAGGACTCGTAGCCCAAGGTTGGACATGCCGATCTCATAGAGGTCGGGAAAAGCGAGCAGGAACCTCAGCCACCCCTTCCCCGCGCGCCTCAGGTTGATCTCGTGGTCAAGGTACCTGCCCGGCCTTGTCACGTTCTGGAAGAGGCGGAAGAGGATGCGATCAGAGAGGCCGCAGATCAATGGGTACACCTCACTCTGACTACGGAATTCGCGCGAGAATCCAAGGTGACGAGCCTATGATACCTGCTCAAAGCCCTTGCTCAGGGCTTTAACGTTGATGTCAAGCAGCGCCATAGCGCGCTCGGAGAGCACCTTGCTCAGGCTCGCCACCGTGGACTTGAGGGCCACTGCACCCGTCTTCTTGATCAGCCCGCCAAGCATCACCATGTTGGCCGCCCGTGAACTTCCAAGGTCTTCAGCGATCGCGTTCGCCGGAATCCGCACTTCCTTGACATCCTGGCGGCTGACCTTCCGCTCAATTAGCGAGGAATTGACGAAGATGGTGCCGCCGGGCTTCACTGTAGGCTCGAACTTTTCGAGGGACGCGACATTCATAACAACAATGCAGTCAGGCTGGGTAACAACGGGCGATGCCACTTCCGTATCGGAAACGACGACTGAGCAGTTGGCAGTGCCACCTCTCATCTCGGCACCATATGATGGGAAGAAAGTCGTGTGCTTGCCCTCGGTCATGCCCGCATAGGCTAGCAGCGTTCCGATCAAGACCACACCCTGACCTCCAAACCCAGCCATTATCACTTTGGTGGTCATCCAATCCCCTTTCGACTCAGGCCTTCTTCGAGGCGTCCTGGGCAGTCACGTCCCTGAAGACCCCCATCGGGAAATAACCTCTGAGATCCTTGTCCAGCCATTTGACCGCGTCCGCGGGCCTCATTCCCCAACCCGTCGGACACTGGGACATTATTTCGACCAACGTGAAACCCAAGCCTGCCATCTGAATCTCGAAAGCCTTCTTGAGGGCGCGCTTAGTCTTCGTAACATTCTGCGGGGAGTTGACTGCAACGCGCTCCAGGTAGGCAACTCCTTGCAAGTTGCAGAGCAACTCGCAGACCCGGATCGGCCAGCCAGCAAGCTTCGGATTCCGGCCATCGGGGCAGGTGGTTGATTTCATCCCGACCAGCGTAGTCGGAGCCATCTGACCGCCGGTCATGCCGTAGATCGCGTTGTTGACGAAAACAACGGTTATCTTCTCGCCGCGGTTTGCGCTGTGGATAGTCTCAGCGGTCCCTATCGCAAGCAGGTCGCCGTCGCCCTGGTGCGTGAAGACCACGCAATCGGGCCGAACCCGCTTGATGCCTGTGGCAACCGCAGGCGCCCTTCCATGGGCCGCTTGAGCGAAGTCGAAATTGAAGAACTCGTCAGCGAACACCGAGCACCCCACGGAGGCGACCCCGATAGTCTTCTCCCGGATACCGAGTTCATCGATCACTTCGGCCGTGAGCCTGTGGATGATGCTGTGGCCGCAGCCGGGGCAATACGTGAACGGCTTCTCGCTCAAGCTCTCAGGTCTGCCAAAAACCTTCTCCAATTGCTCACCCCCGATAAGCTTCAATCCAGTTGAGGATATACCTCGATTGGTTCCTTGGAAGCCATGGCCCGCTTGGCAGTCGCGATGATCTCTTCCTCGCCCGGCAACCCGCCTCCGGTCCGAGCCAAGAGCGACACCTTGGCCTTGCCGCAGACCGCCAGCAGCGCATCCTGGTACATCTGGCCGAAACTCATCTCGACCACAAGGAAGTTCTCTTTCCTGGCTGCAAGGTCGCGCAACACTTGCTTGGGAAATGGCCAGAGCGTTATGGGACGGACCAGACCCAGCTTGGGACCGCCCCGTTCCTTGGCGAGCGCAACCGCGGACTTCGCAATCCTGGCACTGGTCCCGTAGGCAACCAGAATCACGTCAGCGTCATCCACGCCGGCCGTCTCGAATCGGACCTCTTTGGCCTCTATCTCACGGTATTTCTTCAGCAGCTTGACGTTGTGAACCTCAAGAGTCCCGGGAGCCAGCCTGACCGAATTGATATCGTGGCGCGCCCGTCCGGCGGAGTTCCCCAAGGTCCAGGAGGCCTTCGCGGCTGGATCATAATCCCTCATCTCCCGCATCGTAACAGGCTCCATCATCTGGCCCAGGATGCCGTCACCCAAGACCATCGCCGGGTTGCGGTAGCGGTCTGCGACGTCGAAGGCCAGCATGGTCAAATCAACGATTTCCTGCACGGTGCCGGGGGCAAAGACCGGGATGTGATAGTCTCCATGACCACCGCCACGGGTCGATTGGAAGTAGTCCGACTGGGCCGCCGATATGTTCCCAAGACCCGGCCCGCCGCGCACGATGTTCGCATAAAAACACGGCAGCTCGGCGCCGCACATATAGGAGAGACCCTCCTGCTTGAGGCTTATGCCCGGGCCCGACGACGAAGTCATAGCCCTCGCGCCAGCCGCTGCAGCGCCATAAACCATGTTGATAGCCGCAACTTCGCTTTCCGACTGGATGAACGTGCCCCCGACCTCGGACAATCTCCAGGACATGTACTCCGGAATCTCATTCTGGGGAGTAATGGGGTACCCTGCAAAGAAGCGGCAGCCGGCCCGAACGGCGGCCTCCGCCAAAGCCTCATTGCCCTTCATCAGCAAACGCTCTTCCGCCATCAAGTCCCTCCGAAGATCTACTTGTAGACTTCCAGGGCCACTTCGGGACACATGGTCGCGCAGATCTTGCACCCTGTGCAGGCTTCCCTGTCGGTCCACTCAGGAAAGTGGTAGCCCTTGGCGTTTATGTTGGATGACATCTGGAGGACCTTCTTGGGGCAATACAAAACGCAGAGCTCACAGCCCTTGCATCTATCGCAAGTCACCTTCACTTCAGCCATATTCCCTCCAGCCTCACATTCCCTGGGTTAGGCACAAACCGCATTAAGTTAGCACATGCTGCCGGCTTAGTCAACCAGCCTATTTGCGACATGCGATGCGCACCGTCGGGTGAGCGTCAGGGTGCTGCCCATAGCGCCGTCGGGCCTCGGTGCGGGATGTCCCTTCTATCCTGCGCGCCGGGGACCGAACAGGCTTCTCCGGCGCCAAGGGCACACCCGAAGCAAGCCGACACCGGCCAGAGCAAACCTAAGGCCTGGACCCGTAAAGGCGGTGACGGCGGATGTAGGCGATGACCGCGTCCGGCGTGAGGAACCTCACACTGCGTCCCTGCCGGAGCCGGTCTCTCACGGCCGTCGAGGATATGTCCACAGCAGTGATCTCGATGAAACGCGCCTTGGCCCACCGTCCGACCTCCAGCTGCGCCCGCTCGTACCCCGGACGACATGCCACACCCAGCGAGCATTCTCTCAAGATGGCTTCCGGCTCCTTCCACGAGGGAATGTCGAGGTAGGCATCCATCCCCACGAGCAGCCAGAGCTCCACCCCATCGCCATAGATCTTGCGAATCTGGCGAACCGTGTCTACCGTGTAGGACGGTCCTCTCCGGCGGGTCTCAAGGTCCGAGATTACGAAGCGGGGCTCGGTACGCGCGACCAGCTTCACCATTTCAAGTCTGTGACGGGCAGGTACAGGCCTGTAACCCGGCTTGCGGGGCGAACGATTGCAGGGCATGAAAACAACCAGGTCCAGGTTCAGGGCTTCCCGCAGTTGGTCTGCGCAGATCAGGTGGCCGTTATGGACCGGGTCGAAAGTGCCGCCAAATATCCCTAGCCGCCTGACATCAGTGTTGCGAGGTTGCCTCACCCTTCGCGTTGCTCCCACCCCCGAGCTCCTTTAATCTTCGCGCAGCCTCCGCACTGGCAGGGCTCGACGGATAGTCGTCGATCACCTGCTGGTAGGCGATTCGAGCCTGCGCCGGGTCCCCCTCGCGTTCGAAGGCTTGCCCTTTGCTGAACAAGGCCTCGGGCGCCCACGGGGTGTCGGAGTAGGTCGAAACCACATAGTCAAAGTAGATGCGGGCCGACTTGTAGTCAGCCAGCCTGAGGTACAGCCGCCCGTTCTCAATCTCCTTCTCGGCCAGCCTCGACTTGGCCTCGCCGATAGCTCGATCGACGTCCGCCTTGACATCGGTCGTAGGATACTTGCGGACGAGCAAGGTCAGTTCGTCCAGGGCCTGTTTGGTCTTGGCCTGATCCCGTTCAGGACGAGGAGCTTGCTTCAAGTAGCAAAGCCCAATCTGGTACATCGCATTGTCGACCAAGTCGCTCTTGGGATAGGTGTTGATGAAGTCCTCAAAATCGGCCACTGCCTGATCATACTCCCCTATGTCGAATCTGCACCGCGCCAAGTTGAACTTCGCGGTCTCAGCGACCTGGGGCTTGGGAAATTCCGAAAGCAGCTTCTCGTACTCCAGGATGGCCTTGGAGCACTTCCCGCGCTGCGCCAGGTCCTGGGCAAGCGTCAGCCTGTCCTCCTGCTTCATGGCTGTCGCAGCCTGCTGCTTGGAGCATGATGCCCAGGCGAAGGCCGCCAAGGCCGCCGCCACGATCATAGAAGCAACGAGCAGTTTCCTGGTCACTCGGTAGTCCCTCAGGGGCATATTATGAAGCAGTCTTATTCGAATAGAACAGATACACCAGCACTCCGACTATGGCGAGCACCAGTCCTCCCTCGACGTAGCGATCCCACTGGCTCTTGTCCAGCGCCGGCGAGGCGAAGGCGTACTTGGGATCGGTCAGGGAAGGCAAAGCCGATGCTGGCACCACATCCCGGACCTCGCCGCTAACGTTGGATGACGCGATAACCTCGCCCCGTGCGTGGTCCTCCAGGTCATAGAACATCTCCGCTCGGGCAATCCTCTCCACCCGCTTGCCGACGACCAAGTAGCGCCGCCAGCTCCTGCCGTACAGCAAGCCCAGATTGACCACGCGCAGCCGAAGCACAAAACCCGGCTGGCCCGTGCTGGTCGTGTCAGTGCTGTCAGCCTGCGCCTTGAGGCTCCATCCGGCGCGGATAAGCTTCTGCTTGATGATATTCTCGACAAGCCAGGCTGCGTCACTGGCCCCAGTCATCTGGACCGATACTCCCGCATTGGCGCCGACGGGGGGCACCAGCTTCATTGAATCCGCCGCAATCCCGACCGCTTTCTCTACCAGTTCGATGTTAGTCGGACGGGGCGCCTCCATGCAAGTCGCAGCACCCAACCCGAGAGTTACCAAGAGGACAACCGAAAGCAGCAGCATCTTTGTCATCGGAGCGCTCCAGACTTTGATAAACGCTTGACAGGATGACCTGAATTGTCATGATATAATTCAACATTCGGATGCCAATGTCAAACTGATTTTGCTCAAACCGGTCGCCGGGCCTGCCGAAAATACTATGGAATCCAAGTGACCGCAGCCGCGGTGACCCTGATCGCAAAGGGAGGGCCCTGGGAACCATGTCTGAAACCACCAAGATAGTCAGCCACATGTTCATCAACCTGGTCAAGGTGCCGCTGGATGAGGGCATTGCCAAGCAAGCGGCCTCGGTGGTAGATGGCCTCCTGGAGAAGCTGGCGGCTGAGATGCCGACCATTTCCAAGGGGGATTGGCAGAAGATCCGCATCGCCCTTTGCGGCATGCTGGCCCACGGCTGGAATCTCGGCATGCATCCCTACAACAGCCCCAAAGCCACGGTGGATGGAACCCCTCTGGAAGTCAGGGTCTCCAAGGACATCCTCATTCCCATGGAAGCCCTGAAGTCCTTGCGATACGTCAAGAAGGACGATCTAGGCAGGATCGAGAAGGCCTTCTTTGAGCCTTGCGCCGAAGCCAGGGTCAAGGAACAGATCGAGAAGATCCTCGATGAGATAGCCAAGAAGCACTGGACGGCCTGACCCGGGCAAGCCCGCGGCAAGCTCCTGCGCATAACCCCGTGGTTCCCTAATTCCTATCTGGTCACGCCTGCCATGGCCCGGAGTCGCCTAACCCGCTCCTCAATCGGCGGATGAGTGCTGAAAAGCGATGCGAAACTCGCACCGCTGAGGGAGCTCACTATGAAGAGATGGGCCGTCGCCGGCGAAGCGATTCCTCGCGAGGCCTGATTGATCTGGCTGAGCTTGACGAGCGCATCAGCCAGACCCAGCGGTTGCGCCGAGATTCTCGCGCCGCTCTCGTCGGCGGCGTATTCCCTTGACCGCGATATGGCCAGCTGAACGATCATAGCTGCGATCGGAGCAAGAATGGCCAGAAGCAGCACTTCAAGCCCGCCTCTGCCGCGTTCATCCCTGCCGATCCCTCCCATAATGGCTGTCCACCTCAGAACGCCGGCAAGCATTGTGATCGCAGTGGCCACGGTGGCCGCAATTGTGGAGATCAGGATGTCGCGGTGCTTGATGTGGGAGATCTCGTGGGAAAGCACTCCCTTGAGCTCGTCCCTCGTAAGCACCTTCATGATGCCTTGCGTCACGGCCACTACTGAGTGGCCCGGGTCTCGCCCGGTCGCGAATGCATTGGGAACGTCGGTCGGCACCATGAAGATCCTGGGCTTGGGTATCCCCGCGTGGGCCGCCAGCTCATCCACAAGCCCATGCAAGTCGGGATTGTCCTCCCTTGTAACCTCCTTGGCGCGGTACATCCCCAGAACAAGCTTGTCACTCAGGAAATAGGACGTGAAGTTGAGTGCTATTGCGACAACGAAAGCCACTATTGCCCCGTTGGTTCCGCCGAAGTACCAACCAAGAGCCAAGAGGATCCCCGCAAGACCAGCCATCAGGACTGCAGTCTTAAGAGAGTTCATGGGTCTACTTACCCTCCTTCTGGCTGTCCCTCCC
>DATKKY010000326.1:0-18287 GCA_035542695.1 bacterium
GCCTATTTCGGACGTCCCAGGCGGATCAACAGTGTGACCGAGGCCCTGGTTCTGCTGGGGTTCGTGAACGTGCGAAACGTCCTGATCTCAGCATCGGTCGGACATATCCTCTTTGATGGAGCGAAGTCCTATGGGCTCGAACCGGGTGTGCTGTGGGAGCACTCGGTGGGCGTGGCCCACACCGCTCAGATTCTGACCAAGAAGTTCGATGTCAGGAAATACGACGTTGCCTTCAGCGCCGGCCTGCTGCACGACATCGCCAAGATTGTGATAGACCGATCCCTGAAGGTGGATGCCAAGGCCGACTTCCTGAATGCGGTCACTACCACCGGAGAGATAGAAGCTGAAACCGAATTGCTCGGAGCGAATCATGCGGAGATCGGGAGCCGCATATGCGAGCGGTGGAATCTGCCTATCGAGATCGTCGAGGCGGTGGGCTTTCACCATAATCCAGGCGATTACGAGGGCAAGAACCGCCTCCCATCCCTTGTGTCAGCCTCCAACATCTGCAGCAAGGCTGTGCTGTTTGGCGGCGGCGTGATCGACGACGAGGCCTTCGCGCCGGCGCCCCTGGGCACCTTTGTTCCGGATGCCTTCACCATGAAGAAACTGTCAGAGGATCTCCCCGCAATCATCGCTTCGTCCCGGGATCTGCTCGAAGGCACGTCCGAAGATGTGACCACTCCTGCCAAGCCCACCGGGAAATAGTTTCCCTTGGGCGGAAAATCCTTCCTGGCCTATCGCTCTGGAACTCCCCGCTGCTGGTTGCCCGTGCCAGGGGCATCGGGCCGCGTTTTCCCAACCCCCTTGTTTATAAGCAGATAACCGGCGCTCGCCCTGAGCAAGATTCTGTTTCGCCCTGGCAAGGTAGTTGCATTGTCTCATGCCGGCCTGAAGTGGGAGGACCATATGATTCGCGGAATAGAACGTCTCGCCAAAGACATGACAGTGAAGATGATGAGGCAGGAGGCGGTTGCCAACAATCTGGCGAATGCCACGACCTCCGGCTACAAGACCCAGCGGCCCTTCGTCACGGTGCTCCAGAATGCCGTAGGCAGTACCCAGCCCGCGGGGCAGAGCCAAGTCACAGGGCTCTACACGGACTTCACCGAGGGTCCTATCGACAGCACTGAACGTCCCCTCGATTTTGCCATTGAGGGGGATGGCTTCTTCGTGATCGACACCCCTCAAGGCCTCCGCTACACCAGGAACGGCAATTTCACCTTGAGCGAGGACGGCACCCTGGTCACCCAGGCCGGCTATCGCGTGATGGGTAGTGGCGGTCCCATAACGATCAACAGTCAAAACAACACCGACAACATCACTATGACGGCTGAGGGCCTCATCTATTCCGGCAGCGATCAGGTCGGCGCTTTGAAGATCGTCACCTTTGATAATCCCGAAGCTCTCGTCAGCGAGGGCAATATGTTCGCGAGCCCGTCCGGTGAGGGGCGTCAATGTGACATGAAGACCACCCAGGTGATCCAGGGAGCGCTCGAGCGGTCCAACGTGAGCCCGGTTGACCAGATGGTCGAGATGATCACCGTCGGGCGCGGCTTTGAGACCGACCAAAAATCGATCATGGTACAGGATGACTCGGCCAAACAGCTTATCGATCGTGCCGGCAAGATGGGCGCGTAGATAAGCGTACAGGGGGTAAGCACATGATAAGAGCTCTTAAGACGGCAGCGACGGGGATGCTGGCCCAGCAACTCAATGTGGACAACATCGCCAACAACCTTGCCAACATCAATACCACAGGCTACAAGCGCAGCAAGGTCGAATTCCAGGACCTGTTCTACCAGGCGACCAAGGCGGCTGGCGGCGTCTCGCAGCAGGGCAATCAGAATCCGACTGCCCTGGAGATTGGATATGGGTCGGTGCCAGTTGCAACCCAGAGGATATTCTCTCAGGGTGAGATCGTGCCCACCAACAACCAGCTGGACCTGGCTCTGAGCGGCGACGGTTTCTTCAAGGTGCTGCAGGCAGATGGGACCGATGCTTATACCCGGGACGGTTCATTCAAGATATCGGGCGATGGCCGCATCGTCACGACCGACGGCGATCCGATTGATCCTGAGATCACCATCCCCGAGGGCACGACCGAGATCACAGTTTCGAGAAACGGCGCCGTCAGCGTCAAGGTCGGCAAGGACGCTAACCCTCAGGAAGTAGGTCAGATCGAGACGGTGCGATTCATCAATCCGGCAGGGCTCAAGGCGATAGGCCGAAACCTGCTCCTTTCCACGGTCGCCTCCGGCGACCCGGTGGCCGGCACACCCGGGCTGGAGGGAAACGGCGAAGTATATCAGGGATATCTGGAGTCCTCCAACGTGGAGATCGTAGAAGAGATGGTCAACATGATCGTGGCCCAGAGGGCCTATGAGATCAATTCCAAGGCCATAAAGACCTCAGACGAGATGCTGGCGGTGGTGAATAACCTAGGGAGGTAACCCGTGATATCGAGACCGCACCTTAGGGTTGGCGAACTGGCGAAGTGGTGGCCAGCCGCGGTGTTCGGCCTGTGCCTGGGCCTGCCCGGCCTCACCCTGGGCCTGGGTGAGACCAACGGGTCGCTGACCCCAAAGCAGGAAATCACCCAGGCGGCGTGCGCCTTTCTTGAGAGGGCAGTCACGGCTCCCCACGATTCACTTGCAGTGGCCCTTGATCTTCCAGCGTTGCCCGACGCCGGGGGTGGGATAACCGATTACAGCTTCGAGTTGCTTTCGTCCAAGGCTCCGATCGGCACGGTCAACGTCAAGATCACGCTTTTCATGAAAGACGGCTCCACCTTGCCGGTTGTGGCAACGGCCCGAGTGAGGATCTATGACCAGGTGTGCGTCGCGGCCAGGAGGTTCGACCGGCATGAGTGCCTCTCACGCGACGGCATCCGGGTCGAGCGCCGCGAAGTCACCTCGCTCACAGACGGCTACTACTCTGATGTCGCGCGGGTCGTTGGCAAGCAGACCAGGCGGATCATATCGGCTGGTAGCCTGCTGGAGGCTTCGGATATTCAGGACATTCCCTTGGTGGCGCGCGGCTCAGGGGTGATGGTATCGGTGGCGATCGGGGCCGTGACGGTGATAGCGAAAGGCAGGGCTCTGGAGGATGGAGATCTCGGACAGGTGATCATGGTCGAGTACCTGGCGACCGGCAAGCGCCTTTCGGGGACGGTTGTTGGAAAGGGGCTTGTGGCACTCGAAGGCTGACCAAGCTAAGGAAGGATAACCATGAAGGCTCACGCGATCATTGTGACGGGCGCTCTGGCGCTCGCGGTGTTGCTCGGACCGTGCCCCGGCCGAGCTTATGAATCGCTCTACTCCGACGTCAAGGCCGCCAAGGTCGGGGATGTTGTGACGGTGGTGATCGTTGAGAATACCCAGGCGTCCAATAGTTCGAAGATATCGACCGACAAGGCTACCACCTTTGCGACCAAGGCTGACCCAGGGACGGGGGCATTGGACTTCATCACCGGTCTATCGGCCAACGCGGACATATCACGGGCCCATGCGGGCAACGGATCGACTGAGCGCCAGGGCAGCATCGTCAGCAAGATGGCTGCTGTGGTCACCGAGGTCAGCGCCAACGGCTGCCTGGTGATCAAAGGCCAACGAGAGATAGTGATAAACGACGAAAAGGAAACGCTGGTGCTAACCGGGATGATCAGGCCCCGTGACATTTCGACGGGCAACGTGGTCTATTCGACCGACATCGCCAATGCCCAGATAACTTACAAGGGCAAGGGCATGGTCACTTCGGGAAGCAAGCCGAGCATACTTGCGAGAATGCTCTCTCTACTCTTCTGACAAGGTGACGAAATGAAATCTGTGCTCTGGTTTGGAGTGGCGTGGTTGGTGCTGATCTCCCTGGCGGCTGCTTCGCCTGCCGCTGCCAATCCGAGGATCAAGGACATAGGCAAGGTCGGCACGCTGGGCAGCGTCAAGGTGATCGGCTATGGGTTGGTAACCGGGCTGGACGGGACAGGCGACAGCAAGGGCACCGAATTCACTGTGCAATCGGTGGTCAACATGCTCTCGCGAATGGGCATCACGGTGCCGCAGCAGAAGGTGCGGACCAAGAATGTGGCGGCTGTGATCGTCTCGGCCGATCTGCCCTTCACGGCGAAGCTGGGCACCAATCTGGACGTGACCGTTTCTTCGCTTGGTGACGCCACGAGCCTGCAAGGCGGTACTCTGCTCTTGACGCCGCTTGCCGGGCAAGACGAAAAGGTCTATGCGCACGCTCAGGGGCCAGTGTCCGTGGGCGGTTTCAAGATCGGTGGAGCTGGCGGGGAGCAGGTGAGCCAGAACTACACCCTGGTGGGCCGCGTGCCAGGAGGGGCCATTGTGGAAAGCACCCCGGCAGTCTCCGAGTCTACCAGTGACAACGTCAATGTCGTGCTTTTCAATCCTGACTACACTACGGCCTCTCGGGTTGCTGACGCCATCAAGGCAAGCGTGGCGGGCGCCGAGGCCAAGCCAGTGGATCCCGGATTGGTGAGGGTCGCCGTACCAGCCGAGGTCAAGCAAAGCGGCGACATCGTCAGCTTCATAGCCAAGATTGAGACCACCAGGGTTGAGCCGGACGTGGCGGCGATCGTGGTGATAAATGAAAAGACCGGCACCATCGTGGCAGGCGAGCACGTGACGATCGGTGCGGTCGCGATAGCTCACGGCAACCTGAGCATACAGATAAGCTCGCATCCGGTGATCTCCCAGCCGCCCCCGCTTTCCACCAAAGGTGAGACCGTGGTGGTCCCGGACACCAATATCGACGTTGGCGTGACCGAGAGCCACCTGGTTGCGATGGAGGAGTCGGCGAACGTCTCCGACGTGGCAAGGGCGCTGAATCTGCTCGGGGTGAGCCCGAGGGACATAATCGCCATCTTCCAGGCGCTCAAGGAGGCGGGAGCCTTGAGGGCGGAGATAAAGATCATCTGACCCCGATCGAGAAGGAGCATTCCGGACTATGGATGTCGGGAAACTAGGAAGCCAGGTCCAGGTGGGCGAGGCCAAACCGGCCACCACCGCTAAGGACGCAGCCCGTCTGGAAAAGGGCCGGCAGGCGTGCAAGGACTTCGAGTCGATCCTGCTCTATCAGATGCTCTCGACCATGAGAAAAGCCTTCGATTCCGAGGGAGAATCAAGTACGGATTTCGGCGGCGATGTATTCAAGTCCATGATCGACGAGCAGCTGAGCACCGCCCTGTCAAGGGCGGGCGGGCTTGGCCTGTCCAAACTGATGGAACAGGGGCTCGGTCTCGTCGATAGCAAAACCGGCGCGTTGTCCGGCGTAAGAAGCGGCGCCGTACGTATTGGTCGGACGTTGGGGGAACGGGCGTCGGCGGCAGGTCTCGAAGAGGCTGGAACCCGTGCGGACCGGCAGGCCCCCGCTCGATCGACCGAAACTGAGACGGCCTCGGTCAAGACCGTGTCGGCTGAACCGGCGTCCACCTCGGTCCGGATCGATCAGCTGGAAACGGCCGAGGGCTCGAACACCGGGAACCTGAGGCCCTATGAGTCAACCATAAGGGCGGCATCCCAAGTCTTCGGCCTGAGTGCGGACCTGATTCGGGCAGTGATTCTGCATGAGTCCGGCGGCAACCCCTATGCGATCTCTTCCAAGGGCGCCAAGGGCCTGATGCAATTGACCGACGAGACCTCGCAGACACTCGGCGTTTCCAATCCCTTCAATCCAGTGCAGAACATATTTGCAGGGGCAAGATACCTTGGCTCGCTCGTCAAGATGTTTGAGGGCGACCTGAGGCTTGCGCTCGCCTCCTACAACGCGGGCAGCGGAGTGGTGAAGAAGTACGGTGACGTTCCCCCCTACAGGGAAACCCAAGACTACGTGAACAAAGTAATGCAGAGCTTTGAGCGTCTGCAAGCCGATACGGAAGGTACGGGCCATGTCTATAAGTCCTGAGTGCTGTGAGATCAGTGTCGCCGATCTGCGGAAGGTGATAGCGACGCTCGCAAAGGAAGTGGACCTTCTGTGGAAGCTTTGCGGTCTCCTTGAGGGGGAGCAGAAGGCTTTGGTCCAGAACAACGTCGATGATCTTAAGGCAAGCGTGGAAGCGCAGATTGCCTTGATGAAGGAGATTGGCGCCCTCGAGGATGAGCGACAGGGGCTGGTTCGCTCGACTACCGGGGCAGGTCCGGATACGAAGCCGGTCAAGCTGGACACGTTGATCGAGGCCGCTCCGGCGGAAGAGGCGGCATCGTTGGGGACGGTACAGGCCGCCTTGCGTGAGGTAGTGGTCGCATTGGGCCGGGTCAATACCCACAACAACCTGCTGATACGGCAATCGCTTGCATACATTGAGAAGGCGCTGAAGCTGGCGGCCGGCGAAGACACGGCCTCAGCAGTGTACACACCAAACGGTGATTTGAAATGCGCGACCGGCCAGATCGTGGTTGACAGGACGGTCTGAGGCGGCACCACAGTTTCGGGGGGTAAATGCATGATAGGTCTCAGCGCTGGGCTGGAGGTCGCAAAAAAGGCGCTCTCCGCTTATCAGCTAGCACTCGAGGTTTATAGCAACAACATAGCTAATGTGAACACTCCCGGCTACTCCCGCCGGACTCCGCGATTGAAGGAAAGCGCGCAGGCCCAGCTGCCCTTTGGCCGGATCGGCCTTGGGGTGGACGTTGCCAGCGTCAGCCGCATGAGGGACAAGTTCCTCGACTTTGCTTATCGGAAAGAGTCCAGCTCGGTCGGCCGCTATGACAGTATGGAGGAGGCTCTCTCCGAGGTGGAAACCGCGCTCAATGAACCGTCGGACGTGAACCTCGGCAACGCGCTGACCCAATTCTGGGAGTCGTGGCAGGAGCTTGCCAATCAGCCAGAGAGCTCAACCGCCAGAGGCGCAGTCGCCAGCACGGCCTCGGCACTAGCCAGGGCGCTCGGGCAGACTGCCACTCAACTCACCGATCTCCGGACCAGCCTCGACAATGAAATAACCGGCTCGGTCCAGGACATCAACTCGATTGCCTCCAAGATCGGCGAACTGAACGGCGAGATAATCAAGACTCAGGCCTCCGGTGGCGAAGCCAGCGATCTCGCGGACCAACGCGACGCCCTGCTGGACCAGCTGTCCAACTTGGCGACCATATCGGTCAGCGAGTCGAAGGACGGGTCGGTATCGGTCTCGATCGGCAGTGAGGCGCTGGTGGAACGATCCACCGTGGTGCCTCTGAGCGTGGTCGAGCGCGCGGACGACGGCCTTTCAATTGCCGACGTCAAGGTGGTAAGCGGAACCCGCAACCTCTCCATCGCGGGCGGCAAACTCGCGGGCCTCTTGGAGAGCCGGGACAGCATAATCCCCAAGTACATGTCCAAGCTTGATGAGGTCGCAAACGCCCTGGTCCAAAGCGTCAACGCAGCCCACAGGTCGGGCTACGACCTTAATGGGAAGACAGGAGGCGACTTCTTCGATCCTGCCGGCACCACCGCCGCGACGATCCAGGTGGCAAGTGCCATCCTCAACGATCCTAGTCTGATCGCGGCGTCCGCCGACACCAGCGTCGGGAATGGCGACAATGCTCTTGCAATATCCGACCTCAGGTTGAAGGGCCAGCTGGGCGATAGCAATGCCACGATCGATGATTACTACAACTCAATGATAGGTTCACTCGGCGTGGAGTCTTCTTCTGCCAAGAACCAGAAGGAGACCGAGGACCTGCTGCTCCAGGAAATCTCCAGCCGCCGCGAAAGCGTGACTGGGGTCTCCCTGGACGAGGAGACCACCAATCTGATTGCGACCCAGCACGCTTACCAAGCAGCTACCAAAGTGGTAAGCATCGTGGACTCGTTGATGGCGAGCCTGATCGATGCGATGTAAGGCCGGGGGAGGGAGTCATGCGCGTAACCAATAAGATGCTGACAGACAAGGTGATCTATAACATCCAATCTGCCTATCAGCGAATGCAGGTCACCCAGACTCAGCTTGCGACCACCAAGCGGGTGCAAAAGCCGTCGGATGATGCGCTTGCGGTCGCGAAGACGCTCAAGATCAGGGACCTGATCGGGGACAACGAGCAGTATCAGAAGAACATAGACGACGCCACCGGCTGGCTGGACAACACCGAACCGGCCCTCGATGCTATCAGCACTCTCGTCGCCGATCTCAAGGATATCGCGGTCAGCGGCTCATCCGACACCAAGAGCGCTTCCGAGCGGGAGGCGCTGGGGAAGCAGGTGGAAGCGCTGCTCCAGCAGCTTGTCACATTGGGCAATACCCAGTACGACCAGCGCTATGTCTTCGCAGGCAGCAATACGCTGACCAAACCTTACGACGAATCGCAGTCGGTCAGCGATGAGGCAGTGGCGTTGACGGACACCACCTGGGCCGATCTCGCGAATGCCAACCTGCAGCAAGGTTCGGTCAGCGTTCGGGGCTCGGGGGGTGGAGTCTATACCGAGGGTGTCGATTATGAAGTTGACTACGCCACCGGCCGGATACGGCGCCTCGCTGGAGGAACAATGCCTACCGGGGAGGCCTGTAGGGTCTCCTACAGCACCGACGGAATCTCGAGCGTCAACCTCAACGTTGCGAGCACCGATGGTGAAATCAAGCGGGAGGTCGCGCCGGGCGTGTGGGAGCAGATCAACGTCGGGGGCCAGGAGGTTCTCTCCTCGAAGGTTGACCTGTTCGGCCTGATGGTCAGGATCAAGAATGCGCTCTTCAAGAACGATGGCACCGCTGTGAACGCAGCCATCAACGATATTGGAACCGCTCTGGATCAGGTCTCTTCAGCCATGGGCAAGGTCGGCGTAGCCCGCGATGGGTTCGACTTGGCCAGCGCCCGCATGGATACCCAGAACACCAATCTCGAGGCGCTCAAGTCCAAACTTGAAGATACTGACATGGCGGAAGTAGCGGTCAGGCTCCAAGCGGAACAGCTGGCATATCAGTCCGCGCTATCCGCGGCCTCGAGCATCTTGAATAAGAGTCTATTGGACTTCTTGTCGTGATGGACTGTGGCGGAAAGGAGAAAGGCAAGATGAAATTCGGAACCTCGCGCTTCGGTGAGATTGAGATCGGCGACGACGCCGTGATCTCTATGCCTGAAGGCATGCTTGGCTTCAGCGAATTCACCAAGTACGTTCTCATACAACACAAGGAAGGATCGCCTTTCCTGTGGTATCAGGCGGTTGGCGACCCCAATCTGGCCTTCGTGCTGACCGATCCTTTCACATTCTTTCCGAACTACGAGGTGGCCCTTCCGGCTGACGACATGGAGGCCCTGGGATGCCGCGACCTCGCGGATCTTGCGGTGTTCGTAGTGGTGGTGATCCCCGACAATCCCGAGGACATGACTGCGAACCTCAGGGGACCGGTGGTCGTCAACGTCAAGGACAAGGTCGCCCGGCAGGTGGTGCTGACCGACAGCCGATACTCACCTCACCACTCGATCATGCAAGAAGTGAGGAAGCGCGTGGGGACCAGAGACGCCGGGAACGACTAAGGAAGGGATACGAAGCAATGCTGATTCTGAAGCGGAGGCAAGGCCAGGCGATAGATGTGGGGGAAGACGTCAAGATAATCCTGCAGGAAATACGCGGGTCACATGCCAAGATCGCAATCGTCGCTCCCAAGCAGGTCAGAGTCACCCGGTCTGAGATCGCCAGGAGCATCAGCGAAGAGAACAAGAAGGCGGCCGAAGCCGGGCTCAAGGCCGACGTCACAAGCCAGATCACCCGTGTGGACAACCTTCTCCATAAGGTGGGGCAGACCTCAGAATGAAGATAAGAACCGACTGCAAGCACTTCCCCGGTGACCGCCCGTGCAGGTATCACAAGCAGGGGCTGGCGTCTTGCGGAGAGTGCTCGCTATATGAGCCGCGGGGAACCGGCATTCTGATTGTCAAATTGGATGCGCTTGGCGACGTCTTGAGGACGACATCACTGCTGCCGTCCTTGAAGAGGACCTACGGGGCCAGCTACGTGACCTGGGTGACGTCGGACGCTGCACGGGACTTGTTTGTCGGGAATCCGCTGGTGGACGAGGTGCTGCTCTTCCCTTCCGACTGCCTCCCGGCGATCCTTAGCCGGCGATTTGACATCGTCATAAATCCGGATACGTCCCGGCAGTCGTGCGAGCTGGCGACAATCGCAAGGGCTGGCGCGCGGCAGGGTTTCATCGCCGGCGACAAGGGTGAGGTGGTCCCTCTCAGCCCGGCCGCTCAGGAGTGGCTGGTGATGGGTGGCTCCGACCAGGCCAAACGTAGTAATCGGAAGACCTATCAGCAGGTGCTGCATGAGATATGCGGTCTCGACCCTGCTGGTCAGCACATCGTGCTCAGGCTTACCCGAGAGGAAGCTGAGGAGCGCGGCGAGCTGGCAGACTCACTGGAGGTGGACCTCGCGCGCCCGGTCGTGGGGATCAACCCGGGTGCGGGTAAGCGCTGGACTCTTAAGCGATGGCACGAGGAGGGATTCGTGGATGTCGTAGAATCGCTTCTCGCTGCAACCGATGCCGCTGTTGTGCTTCTCGGGGGAGAAGCGGAACAGGACGAGAACTGCCGCATTCGTTCTCGTTTCCCGGAGCGAGTAGCCAATCCCAAGGCCGGCAGCCTTCGCAGATTCATTCGGTTGGTCGAACTCTGCGACGTGGTGGTGACCGGTGACACGCTTGCCCTGCATGTTGCCACTGGTCTGGGCAAACGGGTGGTAGCCATCTTTGGCCCCACGTCGGCAACCGAGATCGATCTCTACGGTAGAGGCACCAAGATCGTGCCTCCGATCGATTGCACTTGTTGCTATAAGACCGACTGCTCTCGAGATCCTAACTGCATGGATCTGGTGCAGTCTCGAACGGTACTCGAGGCAGTTGTTCGGGAGCTGGCCGGCGTTGTGGGCAAAACGTCCAGCTCATACTCAATGGTTGGCGAGCCAGGTCGCTAGCGGGAACGCCATGGCCGATATGCGATCCCGATACCTCAGGTCTCGCCAACCGAAACAAACAATCCGCCGACGGCGCGGCCGCCGGTGATAATGGTGACACTACATGGGTCTTGAATTCACCGGCGAGAGATTCGTGCCCGGCGTCTCAGGCATAGAGAATCTCTATGCGGAGCATATGAGCCGGTACATGTTTGCCGCGAGGCTGGTCGGGGACGCGGTGGTATTGGACCTGGGATGCGGCTGCGGCTACGGGGCGCGCCATCTCGCTGGGAGCGGCGCTTCGGACGTTCTCGGAGTGGACATAGCGCCGGAGGCTGTCAGCTTCGCGCAGTCACGGTACGGCAGGCCTGGGCTGGCCTTTGCGGTAATGGACGCGAGATCGCTGGCGCTGGCCAAGGCCTTCAGCGTGGTCACCTGCTTCGAGGTGATCGAGCATGTGGACGACGCCGCTCGGGTTCTGGCCGAGGTCTCGAGGGTACTGGTAGATGATGGGGTCCTCCTGGTATCTACTCCCGACAAGTCGACCTATGTGGCCGGTGGTGTTGGCGGGTCCAATCCATTTCACGTGAGAGAATACACCAGGGGCGAGTTCGAAGATCTGCTACGGTCGGCTTTCCCACATGTCCGCCTGCTGGACCAGATCTGGTCGGAAGGGATCATGATCGGAGCGAGAGGCGCCGAGGCATCAGCATCATCCGAGGTTGTCGATCTGGCCGGCGAGGATGGCCAGTTCGCGAGGCACGAGCCTGCCGATGCTACCTACTTCATAGCTGCTTGCGGGCGGAGCGATAGGATCGATCTTCTGATGGGAAGCGTACCCCGCCTGTTCGTCGACACGGGCCTCTTAAGGTACCACGACCTCAAGACCCGGACCCGGGAGCTTCGGTTAGACCTCGACCGGCGAGCCGCGTGGACGGCGAAACTGAACGAGGAAGTGCAGTCCCGCGACGCGACCATACAGAAGATGAAAGCCCGTCTGGCCGAACTCGAAAAAGCCTACGACGAGCGGGGAGCATGGGCACGCGGGCTTTCCCAGGAGTTGGATGCCGAGCGTGCCCGCCTGCGTGAGCTACAGGCCAGGATGGAGAGCCAGAAGCTTTGCAGAGCGCGTGAGTGACGCCATCGTGTAAATCGATCCTCAAGGAGCCCAAGCGTGACCGTAATCTCGATACTCTCGATGAACAACCTGCCGCTCTTGAAACAGTGCCTGGCAAGCATATTTGAGCATACGCATGGGGAGTATCGCGTTTGCGTGCTCAATCAGGGCTCCACCGACGGCACCCGGGAGTACCTGGACGAGCTGGTTCCCAAAATCGAGGTCATTCACAGCCCTGAGAATCTTGGGTTCGTCGTAGGCAACAACCGCATCATGGAGGCATACCCGGATGACGACGTAGTCCTGCTGAATGACGACACCATCGTGAAGCCGGGTTGGCTTGAAGCTCTGGTCAGTTGTGCCCAAAGCGCCTCCGATATCGGGATTGTAGGAGCGAAGCTGCTCTATCCTGATGGCAGGCTCCAAGAGGCTGGTGGCGAGATATTCCAGGATGGATCCGGCCGGAACATAGGCAAGTACGACGATCCCGATCGTTACATTTACTCGCTTCCGAGAGACTGTGACTACTGCTCGGGCGCTTGCCTCTTCATCAAGCGGGAACTGCTCAACAAGATAGGGTATCTGGACGAGATCTTCAGTCCTGCTTACTGGGAAGATACCGACCTGTGTTTCAGGGCCAGGAAGGCCGGCTATCGCGTCATTTATGAACCGGCAGCCCAGGTAGTCCATTTCGAAGGTGCCACCGGCGGCTCGCCGGATCGCAAGTCGCTCTCCAGGAGCCTGCAGGACCGCAATAAACCCAAGTTCATGGCCCGCTGGGGTGACGAGCTCAAGCAGCACCGCAAGAACGTCTTCGAGATTCGAACCGCGAGTGACAAGGACAAGCTGTTGGTGATCCTTCCCTTCCTGCCCATGTATGATCGGGCAGCCGGTGAGAAGCGGTGGTTCCACACACTTAGAATCCTGAAGAAGTATTACGAAGTCGTCTTGCTTGCAAGAAACGGGATCGACCAGCTCAAGTACATTAACGCCGTCGAAGCAATGGGGATCACCGTCTTCCATACGGATCAGGCCAGAATGGCCGCAATGGGAAGCGATGTGCGTGGCCCGGTATGGATCGACCTTCCCTTGCTCCTGAAGTCGAATGACTTCAAGGCGGTGATCGTTGGGTTCCACCATGTCGCCCATCAGTACTACAGGGATATTCGGACTTATTCCCCCCGGAGCATGCTGATCATTGATTCCTTTGACATCGCGTTCGTGAGGCAGCGGAGGAAAGCCGAGATCAGCGGGGACCCGCGCGATATATGGCGCGCGACGGAAGCAAAACGCCGCGAACTGGCGATGTACCGCCGTGCCGACATGGTACTGACCGTGACCGAGGAAGACCGCAGGAAGCTTCTGGAAGAAGCTCCCGACCTTCGCGTAGGGATCTCGACCGACATACATCCTCTGGGCGAGGGGCGCGGGGGGGCCGAAAGGAGCGGGCTGGTCTTCGTCGGCAATTTCAAGCACGACCCGAACGAAGACGCGATGCTGTATTTCGCCAGCGAGATCCTGCCGTCGGTCCGCCGTTTGGTCCCGGGCGTCCGGCTCTTCGTGGTTGGGAACTCGCCAACCGAGAAGATCGCTGCGCTCGCGGGTGAGGACATCGAGGTCACTGGGTTCGTGCCCGACGTCGAACCCTATCTCCAGCAGGCGAAGGTGTTTGTAGTGCCACTGCGCTATGGCGCGGGTCTCAAGGGCAAGGTCGGGGAGGCGCTGGCGAGCGGAATACCCATCGTTACAACCTCGATCGGGGCTGAGGGTATGGACCTGGTCCATCGCCGCAACGCTATGATCGCCGACGATCCGGAGGACTTCGCCAAGTGCATAGCCGAGGTCTATTCAGACAAGGAGCTGTGGGAGCACTTGGCCGCAGATGGCAGAGAGCACGCTCGAAAGATGTACAGCTACCAAGCGGCCGAGCAGTACTGGTTGGAAGTCTTTGATTTCATAAAGCTGGGCCGGCGGAAGCCTGCAGGCGAATGGACTGACCCGCGGCTCGAGCGCGCAAATGCCGCGGGCTTCAAGTGGATCATTCCGCTGCCGGAGATCGTTCCCAACGTGGCGGTCGTAATCCCCATTCACAACAACCTTGCCGTGACCGAGAGCTGCTGGGCGAGCCTCAGAAAGAACACCAAAGTACCTCATCAGATAGTGGTTGTGGACAACGGGTCGACTGAGGATGTCGCCTATGCTGCCGACCAGAACAACCACATGGTGATCCGCAACTCCTCCAACATGGGATTTGCCTACGCTTGCAATCAGGGGATACGCAGCACTCACGGCGATTTCGTGGTGATCCTGAACAACGACACGATAGTGACGCCCGGCTGGCTGGACCGGCTGCTGTGGCATATGGAGAACGACCAGACCATCGCGATAGCGGGGCCATCGACCAACTTCGCCTCGACCATCCAGCAAATCAAGGTGGCCTACGATTCGGAGAAATCGCTTTACGACTTCAGCGAGGACGTGCACCGCAAGAACAAGCACATGGCGCTCGAGGTGGAGAAGGTGGTGGGCGTGTGCATGGTGATTCGGCGGAGTGTCTTGGAGGAAATAGGGCTCTTTGACACTAGGTTTGGTTTGGGCAACTATGAGGACGATGATATTTGCCTCCGGGCCAGGCTTGCCGGGTACAAGGTGATCTGGGCCAAAGACGTCTTCATTCATCATCGCGGCAGCAAGACCTTCGAAGCGCTGGGGATTGACTACTCGACGCTGATGGCTGAGAACAGCGCCAAGTACCAAGCCAAGTGGGCGCCGGCAGCCGCGGCCTTCGGAGCAAGCCCCGGTGCCGTAGGGGCGCCCCAGTCCGGCGGCGACGCCCCTATCATGGTTATGGGCTCCGACCGGCAGCTGGTCCGAGCGACCCTGGCGAGCCTGGGCAACCAGGGGCGGAACGCCTTAGCAGTTTGCGAGCGTGCTGACCTGGAGCAGCAATCGCCAGCAGCGGCCATCCTCAAGGTGGCTCAGGACACCGCAAACGAGATCATCTACTTCCTGGGCGAAGGTTCAATCGTGACCGAAGGCTGGATGAAGCCCCTCGCGGATGCCCTGTCGGGTGACCGAGTCGGTTGCGCTGTCGCAAGCTCCAACTCAGGCGTCAGCGGGCAGCGGGTCAAGGCTGGCTATGAATCATTGGAGGGGGAACTGGCAGATTTCGCACAGCGGCACCGGATAGCCCACCGGGGCATGATCCAGGACATCGGCCTGGGGCTCCCGACAGCGATGGCGGTGCGGCGCGATGACCTCGTGCGGCATGGTCTCGCCTCCGAGTTTCGCACGGATGCGGTCCTCGTGGACCTCGAGCGGAGGCTCGGCGAAGCTGGGATGCGGATAGTGTGCGCCGCTGAGAGCTACGTGCATACGCCGAGCAATGGCGCACGGGAGGCGCGCGATGAGCGTGAAGCCGTCCTCGCCGTTGACCGCGCCAGGGGCCTGGCCGAGAAGACAGCCTTTGATTGGGCACTCAAGCTGCTGGGCCAGGCTCTTACGCTCAAGCCCGACTATGCCGAAGCGCTTTACCAGCGTGGTGTCCTGCGGTCGCTGTCGGGCGCGAGCGAGGAGGCCGAACGGGATTTCACCGAGTATGTGAGACTACGCCCCGAGGACTCGAAGGGATATAACAACCTCGGTTGTGCGCTCTTCACTCTCGGCAAGGCTGGCGAGGCCGAGGAGGCCCTCGTGAGAGCATTGAAGGCATCTCCCCTCAATTGGGAGGCCAAGAAGAATCTCGCAGACCTCCAGCTGTCCCAGGGCAAGACCCGCGGAGCGATGGATCTCTATCTGGAGATGGTCAAGGAGCATCCCGACAAAGCCGACATCTACATGGCGGTGAGCGAGGTCTTCGCTGCCCATGGCGACTTGGACACGGCAGACCAGCTCGCCCGGATCGCAGGGCGCCTGGAGCCTGGTCATGCGGGCGCCGGGCGGATGCTCAGATCAATTGAAATCTCCAGAACCCAAATCCAAGGAGCAGGAGGCACTGGCGTTGAAAGCCGAGCATAAGAAGCTGTCTGTCTGCATGATAGTGCGGGACGAGGCATCGAATCTCCCGGCTGCGCTGTGGAGCGTCAAGCGGATCGCCGACGAAGTGGTGGTCGTGGACACGGGCTCAATTGATGATACTCCACAGGTCGCGGCCTCGCTCGGGGCCCGGGTGCTGCACGATGCTTGGACCGACGACTTCTCAGCAGCCCGGAATGTGTCAATAGAAGCTGCTGAAGGCGAGTGGATTCTTTACTTGGACGCGGATGAGACCGTGCCGCCGGAGTCAGAGCCCAAGATTCTGAGGGCGATCTCAGGAAGTGCCGACGCCTACTTCGTCAGAATCGAAAGCGGCGTGGACTCTTCGGCTGGCAAGCTGTTTGTGAGCTTCTACCCTCGCCTGTTCAGGAATCTTAAGGGCCTGGCGTTCGAAGGCCGGGTTCATGAGCAGATCTTCCCTTCGCTCGAGAGACTCGGCGCGCGGGTGGATGTCTCAGATATAGTGATCAAGCATTCGGGCTATGCCGCAACTGCGGACGATATGGCAGCCAAGGGGCGGCGGAACGCTGCGATGCTTGAGCAAGGACTCGCGGAGAATCCCGGTGATGCTTTGGCCTTGTTTCATCTTGGGGAAGCGCGCTCCATGCTCGGCGAGCATGAGGCGGCAATCGCCTGCTACGAGGGGGCCCTGAAGACCGGTAAGCTTCCCCAGATCATAACTGGCGTGATCTTCCAGAACCTGGGCGGTTCGCTCGTCAAGCTCGGCCGGTATCAAGACGCCCTCGCCAACCTCAAGAAGGCACTGAGGCTCGATCCGGGGCTGCTCACAGTCCATCTTGTGATGGCTTCGGCCTTGTTCGGCAAACGTGAGTTCGATAAGGCGGTAGAGCAAATCCTGACCTACATCGCTGAGGCCCAGGCTGACCCCAAGAAGGCCAAGTTGATGTTGAGACATGAACCGGACATTCCAGTGGCCTTGGTCTTGCTCGCCAAGTGCCGGCTGGCCCAGGGGGATGTCCCTAAGGCCGAGGCTCACCTGAACGACGCGCTAAGAATAAGTCCATCCAATGGTGATGCCCACGTGCTGCTCGGGCGGATCGCTTTCGAATCGCTCCGCTTCGGGGAGGCAGCCAAGCACTTCGAGGCTGCCTTGAACGCCGGCGCGGCCTCCAGCCGCCTCTACTTTGAGCTCGCCAAGACCTACGTAGCAGCCGGATTCGATGACAAGGCGATAGCCACGATTGAAACCGGCCTGGCAGCGTCCCCAACCGATGTTGACCTCCTGCGTTGCCTGGGGGTGCTCAAGATTCGGAGGAAAGACCTGGAGGGCGCAATCGAGACCTACCAACTGGCCCTGGCGGTCGATCCTGCCGACGCCGAGTCCAGGCGGCGGTTGGCCGGCCTCTATCATGCGCTTGGTCGAGACGCTGCAGCATGCCAGCTGCTCACAATCAGCTAACGATCCCCAAGGTCCGCAAAACGCCATATGCCCGCAGCATCTTTCTTCTGGCCAGAGCTAAAGTTATTCTCGGCGGCCTCGATAGGTTATGTGGGACTTGCACACTCGGTCATGGCAAACGAAGGAAGCTTGAAAATGGATCGGAAAGGAGGTGTCTCTTCGACTTCCTGCACCCACAAGGTGCCCGTTTTTGCATTTAAGTCTGAATGGAATAGATGTGCTTGCCACGAAGGCTAGCACTGGCAAGGCAAGGAAGCCCCGTTGAGGTCAAGATGATCAAGGGGGTTTTGCATCATGGCTAATGCCGACCTCAGTCGTATTAACACCAACATTTCGGCACTCAACGCTTTGAACGCGTTGCGTGACGTAAATGCTAAGCTTGCTCTCCACCAGCTCCGCCTGGCGACAGGCCGCAGGATCAACTCTGCCGGCGACGACCCGGCAGGTATGACCTTCGCCAAGAAGCTGGATTCGAGGGCGAGAGGTCTGTCCGTCGCGCGCGACAACATCGGCGACGTCCAGAACCTCCTGTCGGTAGCAGAGGGTGGAACCAACAGCATCAGTGATATTCTTATCACGATGAAGGAGAAGGTCCTCCAGGCTGCTAACGATACCCTGGGAACTTCCGAGAGAACCGCAGTCAAGAGCCAGCTGGATGATCTGGCGGCAGAAATTGACCAGATCGTCAGCTCCACCACCTGGGGCGGTGTCGTGCTACTCAATGGTACGTACACCAACAAGCAGTACCAGGTCGGCGAACAGGCTACCGACACCCTGCAGTTCTCGATCACCCAGGACCACAGAGCGTCCGCGCTGAGCGTCGCTTCT
>DATKKY010000327.1:0-4929 GCA_035542695.1 bacterium
CTCCGTGCGGTGCGTTAGGGTATTTGGACACTGCGAGACCTTCTGCTATGGCCCTGAAGTTGGAAGGAGCACTTTCTCGGTGTGGGCCAAGGGCAACCCCGGCAACACCTTCTGGATAAGCTATCAGATCATGGATTTCGACTGGAACCTGATCGGCGAAGGCTGGAGCCCCATCTTCACGCTTGGGGATTCGTGGACGCGGGTTGATACGACGCTGTGGGCGGGAGCCACCATGACGCTCGGTCCCGAAGCCGATCGCGTTGAGATCCGGCTCTTAACGGCACCTTCGGATACGGTGCTTTTCGCTTACCCCCAATTGATGGTGGTGGGGGAGGCCGGTGTGCCGGATCATGGGACTAAGCATGATGGGCCGCTGGTGCTGTCTGGGAACCCGGTTCTGCGGGGTACTCCGCTCAGGGTTGCTCAAGCTAGCGTTGCGCTCTACGACGTTACCGGCAGGCGCCTGAGTGCGGCTTGTACGCCGAGTGGCGACGGGACATATGGCATTCCTACGTCCGGCCTGGCTCCAGGCATCTACTTCCTGGTGCCCGAAGGGCTACCGTCGGGCCCCAGGGCTGCTTGTGCCGCCACCAAGCTGGTCCTCCTGCAATAAGAGCACTCCCTGGTAAGGATAGCGCTTGTTTCGCGGCTGTGGCCGTGGTCGGACTCAGGCTACGGTGACGGTGTGTCTGACCTCGAGGCCCCTGAGGCGAGCTTCATCGACAATAGTCTTCCCGGGTACTGCCAGCTCGACGGGCAGGGCTCCGCGCGGGATCTTGCCGCGGGCTGCGAGAATGGCAATTATGGAGGCATGCCAGCCGGTAAGTCGCTGCATCGCCGTGAATCCGGTCGCATTATCATAGTGGTCGACGAGTTCGACCACGGCTTCGGCGTCGCGGCCGATCTTCTTGCCCACCGCCTTGACTCTCATCACGCAGACATCGTGGACGTTCGGGCGGTGGATCTTGGGCTCGAGCAGCGCATGGAACACGTCGCGAGGCACGACCTTCTGGCCGCCGACGGGTATGGCTTCGGGCTCGAGCAAGCCCAGGTCCGAGAAGGCCTTGAGCTGAACCCAGTGGCCGGGGTAACGCAGGGTTTTGTTCTCGAGGCGCTGGAGCTTGCCTTCGAAGGTCCAGGGTGCGGTGGAGAGCCCCCCAGAGGTGACAAAGGCCTCCAGGTCACCCACCGGTGCCGGGAACTTAAGCACCTCGTAACCCTCAAGACACGGCACCTCCGTTAGCTTTCCAGCCTTGAGAAAGTAAGCATGGCCATAGTACTCGTTGGTCAGGCCGCCGATATTGAAGGTCATGGCGTAGTTCCAGGGCGGTTCCGGTTTCTCGGGCAAGCCCCCATCCCAGATCAGGACTTCCCGCGCCTCATCCAGGAGTGCCATGACGAAGGTGGCTAGCGACACATTGAGCCCCGGTCCCATGCCGCAGTCGGGCACCACGGTGACCCCGGCGCGCTTGGCATCCGCATCCCGGGCCAATTGGGTTCGGACTACATCGGTGTTGCCGCCGAAATCGCACATGTGGGCGCCGATTTCGATGGCCAGATCGGTGAGGGCGGGATTCAGGGGAAAGTGAACGCCGCTCACGAAGCCGGTTATTCCCTTGAGTATGGGTCGCAGGCTCATGGGATTGCCCGCATCCATCTGAACGCCCCGGGCCACCGGTCGCCCTAGGAGCGCATTGATCCGCTCGGCAGCTTTGGCCGCTACGGCACCGTCGAGGTCCCCAAGTATGATCTCCTCGGCATCGCCGAACTTGCCGAGATCATACGCTGCCGCAATTCCCTGGCGGCCTGTGCCAATGATGGCATAGCGATAGGCCAACGGTGTCCCCGAGCGGTACCTGGGTGTCTGTCCGCAGGAAGAAGTCTATTTAGTGGTGCCGGGTGCGCTTCCCCCCGGCATGTTCAATGTTGGCGTGCCGGTTCCCGTTGTGTCGCCGTACTCGATCTTCGCTGCAGCCCGCAGGCTCTGAATGTAGCTGCCCACGGCTGCCTGCTTCTGCTGGTTCCCCATGTAATTCGCGATCTCGCTCTTGGCTTCGTCGAAGGTGACCGTGTGAGCCGGCTTGTGATCCGTGACCTTGATGATATGATAGCCGAAATCTGTGGTCACGATATCACTCATCTCTCCCACCTTGAGGGCAAACGCAGCCGCGTCAAACGGCGCGACCATCTGCCCCCGGCCGAAGTAGCCAAGGTCCCCGCCCCTATCCTTGCTCGGGCAGTCGGAGTACTTGGTGGCCATCTGGGCGAAATCCGCGCCGCCCTTGATGTCGCTGCGGATCTTGGTTATCTTGGCCATCTTCTCGCTCTTCTGGGCTGGCGTATCATCCTTGCCGACCGAGATCAGAATGTGGCTTGCCCTGATCTGCTCCGGCTGCTGGAACTCGCTGGGGTTGCTGTCGTAGAAGGACTTCATCTCCGCATCCGTCGGGGGCTTGATTTCCGGGGTGTGCTTGGCGAGCAGCGCGTCGAATCGCATGCCAGCCTCAATCTCACGCTGGAAATCAGCCGGAGTCATGCCCATGTCCTGGAGCCTTGTGGTGAACTCCTGCTCCGATGGGAAACCCTTCTTGATTTGGCCGATCCGGGCGTCAATGTCGGTCTGGGCGACCTTGATGTCTTCCTTTGCAGCAGCCTGCTCAAGCAGCTGGCGGCTGATCATATTCTCGATCGCCTGCTTGCGGAAGACTCCCTGGGCCTGCATCGATTGCATCTGCTGCGGATCGATCTGCGCGCTCATCTGCATCGCAAGGCGCTGAGTCTCCTTGGCGACGTCGGCCTCGCCTATCGTCTTGCCGTTGACCTTGGCGACCATCTTGCCGTCATCCTTTCCGCCGGCCAGGGTGCCGGTGCCGGTGTTCTCTTTGCCCGCCTTATCTTTTGAGCAGCCAGCGCCGACAAAAGCCAGGATGCCCACCAGAGCCAACGCAATTGCTACTACCGCGACCTTCGATCTTGCTCTTAGCATTTTTCGGAACCTCCGCGCATGCTTGCCAAAGCCCAAAAGCCCACAGACAAGACGGCCCTCCCGATTCTGAGAGCAGTCTTGAAGAGATATTCTATCCCCTTGATAACCTAAGATAAGGCCTTGCCGAACCCGTGTCCAGCGATTTCGGTCACTGCCTGGTGGTGAGACCCGCTGGCCTTAGCGCCAGGGGAGCTCGCCCGGTGTGATGCCCCGCGGGCCGCCTGCTCATGTGAGAGCTTGCGACTGTTTCGAAGGGCATGCTATCCTCACCGGAGATTGGGGGGATGCTCGATGGCGAAAACTACCTTGCGGTTCCTGGGTGCGGCGCAGAACGTCACTGGGTCCCGCTATCTTGTGGAAGCGAACGGGTCGAGGATTCTTGTGGATTGCGGGCTCTACCAGGAACGCTCCTTTCTGTCGCGGAACTGGGACGCCTTTCCGGTCCCGCCGGATTCGCTGGACGCTATCCTCTTGACGCACGCTCATCTCGATCACTGCGGCTATCTGCCGAGGCTGGAGAAGCTGGGGTTCCGCGGCAAGGTGTACTGCACGCCGGCCACCTCCGAGATTGGCGAGATAGCCTTTCTCGACTATGCAAATATCCAGTCCGAAGACCTTGCGCTGAAGAAGAAGCGTCACGATCGCGAAGGAAGGAGCGGGCCGTACCCGGAGGTACCCCTCTACACCGAAAGAGAGGCCATCGCCTGTTTGCCGCTGTTCACACCGGTGGGCTACGGCAAGTCCGCAGTGGTCGCCGAAGGGCTTGAGGCCGGCTTCTATGATGCCGGCCATATCCTCGGCTCAGCCATGATTAGGCTCACGATCCGCGATGGCGGCGACTCAAGGACTATCATCTTCTCCGGCGACATCGGCCGGCGAGACAAACCCATTCTGAACGATCCGACGGTCTTCTCCGAGGCCGACTATGTAGTGATGGAGTCGACCTATGGAGACCGCGTCCACGGGGACACCGCCGACATTGACAGCTTGCTTGAGGAGGCGATTGTCTCCACAGTCAAGCGGCAGGGCAACATCGTGATACCGAGCTTCGCGATCGGCCGCACCCAGGAGGTGCTCTATCGGCTGAATGGACTTTTTATGAAGCAGCGGATACCACGGTTGCTGGTCTTCATTGATAGCCCTATGGCGCTCCGGGTCACCGAGGTGTTCGAGCGCCACCAGGAGCTCTTCGACGCCGAGATGACCAAGCTGGAAATGGAGGGGCACTCGCCCTTCCATCTTCCCAATCTGAATATGACAGCCTCGATTGAAGCCTCGAAGGCTATCAACAGCGTGCGCTCGGGGGCAATCATCATTGCCGGTTCAGGGATGTGCACGGGTGGCAGGATCAAGCACCATTTGGTGAGCAACATAACCCGGCCGGAAAGCACCATCCTCTTCGTGGGCTTCCAGGCGGAGGGAACGCTGGGGCGGGAGATCGTCGATGGTGCTAAAGAGGTGCGGATTCTCGGGCAGATGTATCCCGTGAGGGCCTCGATCAAGGAGATCGAGGGTTTCTCGGCTCACGCCGACCGCGACGAGTTGCTGTGGTGGGTAACAGGACTGTCCAAGCCGCCGCGCCATGTGTTTGTGACCCACGGCGAGCCTGCGAGCGCCCGGAGCTTCGCTGAGTTCCTGGGAGAGAAGACTAGCTGGGCGGTGTCAGTGCCCCATTACCTGGATGCGGTAACTCTGGACTAGCTGCCACAGCCGAGCAGTCTGAGAAAGGAGCTAGGACGTGGCCTCAAATGTGATCGTGTTGATCGGGTTTGGCATCCTCGTGGGGATTGGGGCTGCGTTCGCGGGGTTGGGGGGTGGCTTCCTCGTGGTGCCCGTGCTGATCTTTCTCGGATACACAGCCCAGCGGGCGGTCGGCACCTCGTTCCTTACCATTCTGGTGATTTCGATTTCTGCTTTGATCGCGCACAACAGGCTGGCCAACG
>DATKKY010000328.1:0-37941 GCA_035542695.1 bacterium
GCGCACCAGGCTTTGGCTGTTTTCCACGACACGGACATATATCATGTCCAGCGCGCATACTTCGTGGTGGGTGACACGGTCCGCGTGGACAGCGTGGTCGTCGAGGCGATTGACCTCAAGCCCACGACCTATGCCCTGATGATCGAAGAGAGAGCCGGAGGCCCCTATAGCGGGATTATGGCTTACTTGGCCGGTACGAGGCCGGACACCCTGCTCGGTGGCATCCACATTGGCGACATGATCACTGTCCAGGGAGTCTACACTGAGTATACCGCTGGTTCGACCGCGGGCACGGTGTCCGAGATTGACTACTGCACGGTTACCATGGTCCATGCCGGCTATGGCGAGGTCCCCCCGCAGCACCTGAGCTGTCGTCAGATTGGTGAGATCCTTGCCGATTCGGTTTGCGCTGAGCAGTGGGAAGGCGTCTTCGTCGAGGTCGACACCGTGAAGTGCGTCCAGAACGACCTAGCCTACGCCGAATGGAGAGTCAGCGATGTCAACCTCCATGCTGGCGCTTGCAGGGATACCGTCCGGATCGATGACAAGCTGGTTGACCCGACGTTGTCCAGACCCGCCGTGGGCGACACGCTTGCGCTCATAAGAGGCCCCTTGTCTTACGAGTTCGACCAGTACCGGATTTGGCCCCGGGCTGACAGCGACGTGGTCTACATAAGCACGCCTCCGGGCCCTAACCTGATCTTGGCCTATCCGCTTTCCAATACCAAGATAGAGGCTCTCTTTGATAAGGATCTTTTGAAGGCCTCAGCGGAGACCAAGGCTAATTACTATTTGAACAGCGGCACCTCGATTAGCGCGGCAACCCAGGACGTCAACAACGCTGCCCTGGTCCACCTTACCACAGCCACCCAGCCGGCCACCCAGACTGACATTCTGACGGCGTGTGACGTCAAGTCGGGCATTGGTGTGCCCATGGATTCCTGCGAGACCTATAGTTTCCGGGCGGGCATAACACCGATTTCATTTATCCAGACGCCTGCTGCGGGAAGGGGTGACACCTCGCAGTGCTACGGCCAGCAGGTGACCACGACGGGCATTGTGACCAGCTCCAATGCTACGTTCGGAGGCCCGTACTTCATGCAGAAGCGGTCCGGCGGGCCGTGGAACGGAATCTACGTCTATCAGTTCACGATGACCAACCTGAATCCGGGCGACAGCGTCGTGGTCTCCGGTATCGTCACTGAGTATTACGGCGCGACCGAGTTCACCTCGCTCGATTACCAGCAGCGCATCCCTGTCGCCGCGCCGGTCAAGATCAAGAAGGTTTCACCTTCGATGATCGTCGCCGGCTCGCCGACGGCCGAGTCGTATGAAGGCGCGATGGTGCGGGTTGATTCGTGCTACATCTATCAGGGCCTCGATACCCACAATGAGTGGAGGGTCGGGCTCGGCACCGATTCGGTGTGGGTCGCCCACAGGGCTGCTTACACCTACGTGCCTACGTTGGGCTGCAAGGCCAACGTGCAAGGACCGTTGGATTACTATTACGGCTATGCCATTCAGCCCAGAACCAATGCCGACATCACCGAGTTTGGCGCTGGCGTGACGCCGGGCACGGCCACTCTGAGGCTTGCTCAGAATGCCCCGAATCCGTTCGGCCGTGAGACCGCAATTAAGTTTACGGTTCCGACTCGGATGAAGGTCAGTTTGTCGGTCTATGATGTTTCTGGAAGGATGGTACGGTCGGTGTTCGATGCCGTCGCTGATCCGGGCGAGCACTCAGCCAAGTGGGACGGCCGGGATGGTTCCGGGACCAGCGTCAGTCCGGGCGTCTACTTCATCAAGATGATGACACCGCAGCAGTCGATTGAGAAGAAGATGGTGCTCGTGAAGTAGTTTTCCGCACCACAGGGTCTAATCAGGGGAGAGCCGTAGCGGCTCTCCCCTTCCGTTTTCATCTTCCGCCGACGCTCCACCCTGCACCCGCGCGGGGTTGAGTGCCATTTCCAATCCCACTTTGCGGCTTGAGCTCAGCCTCGAGCATGGTAAGATTCTCGACATAGAGCTCAGTATCACTTGGCGAAAGGAGAACTCTCACCATGAAGCCCCAGCGGACCGTGGCAACATCCGTGATCACAGCTTTGGCTCTGGCGCTTGTGCTCGCCGCCAGTCAAGCGGCCGCGCTCGATATCTCGACGCCATCGCCGATCTATTCCTATTTCGAGGGGCTGCGGGGGAGATTGCCCCTCTGGACACCGGCAACTCCCGATGACCCGCTGTCAGCCTGGGTGAATCCAGCGACCCTGGGCACGGGCCGGGCCTCAGGAATCGGTTACCTTCACACGTACAACGATTCCACCTTTTCCGGCGACGACGCCTTCGTCATATCTCTTGGAAGCATGGCCTTCGGGGCTGAATTCATGAGGCTCCGGGAGACACCTTTCTCATTCTCGACCAAGAGGGCCCACCGGTACACGCTTGCGTCGGGCCAGCGGCTTTTCAAGGGAGTCTACCTAGGCACGTCTTATTCGTGGATGACCTCGGCGATCTCTGAGCTCGACCGCGCATCTACCTGGTCGGCGGGGTTACTGGTGCGACCGACCAGGATGCTGTCGCTGGGCCTGGTCGGCCGGGACCTCAATAGCCCAACCTATTATGGCAACAAGATGAAGCCCATCTACGAAGCTTCACTCGGTTTCAGGCCAGTGGGTGAGAGACTCACGGTCTTCACCACCTACTACGCCCGTGCAGACAAACTCGAGATTCGGCCCCCCGACGGAAACGGCCAGGTGCTGGAGACCCAGCCAAGGTCTTTCTTTACGTATGGGATCGAGCTCGAACCGGTGCCGGGTTTTGTGGTGCGGGTGGGGGCTGACGAGGACGAGAACATCAGCACCTCGTTCACGCTCGCTGCGGGCAATCTCGGGCTGGGTTCGCTCTTCACCAGGCTCAAGTCAGACAAGAAGAGCGAGCGAACCTACGGAACCGCCACGCTCACCACTTCTCCGTTCTGGCACTACAACGCCATGATGCCCCGGAACGGCTACCTTGAGATCGAGATGGAAGGTTCCATCGCTGAAACGCAGCCGCCCTTTAGCCTGCTCGGTGGAGGCGGCCCACGTTACACCTTGCGGGGATTGCTGGATCGCATCGGCCGGGCCAAACAGTCGCCCGAGATCAATGCGATACTGCTCAAGTGCACCGGTATCTCGGCCAATTTCTCCATATTGGATGAACTTCGTCAGGCCTTGCTTGACTTTCGTTCCTCGGGCAAGCGGGTCATAGCCTACGTGGAAAGCCCGGGTAACGGCGAGTACTACCTCGCCTCAGCCTGCGACTACATAATCATCATCCCCAATGGCTATCTCGGGCTCGTGGGGCTCAAGGCCGAAGGGATGTTCTTGAAGGGCACCCTCGACAAGCTGGGTGTCGAGGCCAAGTACACCAAGGTAGGCAAGTACAAATCGGCGGTCGAGGCTTTCACTGAGAATCAATTCACCGAGCCGAGCCGGGAGGCCGAGAATGCTCTTCTCGACGACATCTATGCCAAGTTCGTGAGCGACCTGGCCCGAGGCCGCAACATGACCGACGAGGCGATGCGCCAGGCGATCGATGCTGGGCCTTACGTTCCTGATGAGGCCTTCAAGGCCGGCCTGGTTGACACGGTAGCTTACTGGGACCAGGTGCCCGACATCGTCTCCAAGGTGCTCAACGCCGGCTCCCATTCGATGCCTTACGATACCTTCGCCCGGCGGAACTATGGCAGCGCCCGCTGGGGCGAGCGTCCTGTGGTAGGCATAGTCTATGCCGTCGGATCAATCGAGCCCGGCACCAGCAGGCGGGACATGCTGCTCGGCGACATAATGGGCTCGGAGACAATCACCAGGGCAATCCGGGCGATGCGGGAAGACAATTCCGTGAAGGCAGTCGTTATGCGGGTGGATAGTCCCGGAGGCGTGATGACTGCCTCCGACCTGATAAGGCGGGAGATCGAACTCACCCGGAAGGAGAAACCAGTTATTGTGTCGATGGGGGGCGTTGCCGCCTCCGGCGGTTATCACATCTCCTGCGCCGCCAACACCATCTTGGCCGACAACACAACCATCACGGGTTCGATCGGGGTCTTCAATCTATGGTTCCACACCCGGGGCCTCTACCAGAAGCTGGGCGTCAACAAGGAGATTTTCACCCGCGGCAAGCACGCTGACCCCATGCCCGCCTGGCGTGATATCACCGAAGATGACATGAACCTGATGCAGTACTTCGTCGATCAGTACTACGCCAAGTTCGTCAACGACGTGGCCAAAGGACGCGGCATGAACCCCGACAGCATCGGCGCTATTGCCCAGGGCCGGGTGTGGTCGGGCAGGGCCGCCCTCCAGAATGGCCTGGTGGATGGCATAGGCGGACTCGCGGTGGCTATCAGGGCGGCCCGCGATGCGGCCGGAATTCCGGCTGATGAGGAAGTCGAGTTCCGGGTGCTGCCCACGGGCGGCGGCTTGCTGGAGAAGTTCGTGGGCTCCTTCCAGGGCCGCGCAGCCACCAAGCTGGAAATACCCGATCAGCTGAGGGAACTCGTCGGAGACAGTGCTTACCTGTCGGCGTTCGACGAGCCCTTCCTCTATCTGGCGCCCTATACGCTGGTCATAAAGTAGAGCCGGGAGCGGCTTATCGGCTGAAGTTGCTCTGCTTGTCCAACTCCAGGACGAAGGCAGCCATCAGTCTGGCGCACTGCTCCAGATCGCCGAGATGGATCACTTCAACCGGTGTGTGCATATACCTGTTAGGCACGCTCAAGAGGCCACAGGCCACACCGCCGCGTGACTTGAACACCGCATCCGCATCGGTACCCGTCCACCTGGGCGCTGCCGACACCTGAAACGGAATCTTCTTGGCCCGAGCCACTTTCATCAGAGCTTCCTCGACCCGCGGGCTTACCGAGGACCCCCGGTCAATGATGGGACCAAGGCCCAGCTTGACTTCGCCGTGCCGTTCTTTCGAGATGCCCGGCGTGTCGGTCGCATTCCCGACATCGACTGCAATGGCAACGCTGGGTTCGATGTGGAAGGCGCTGGTCAGGGCTCCGGCGAAAGATATCTCTTCCTGCACGGATGAGACGCCGAACACGGCAGCCTGAAGCTTCTTCTCGTGGGCAAGCAGCCGCAGGGCTTCAGCGACCACAAAGGCACCCATCTTGTCGTCGAAGCCCCGGGCGACCGCCAGGTCACCGGAGAGAATCTCGAAGCCCAGATCGAACACCACCGGGTCGCCAATTGCGACTCGCTTCAAGGTTTCTTCCTTGTTCTTCGCTCCGATGTCGATCCACATTTCGTGCAGCTTCAGTGTCTTCTTTTCATCCTCCCGATCCTGAAGATGAATCGCGGTCCGGCCGATCACGCCCTTGACTGGCCCCTTGGCGGTGCTGATGATCACGCGCTTGGCCGGGACGATGTTGGGGTCCACTCCGCCAATCGACCCGAAGTAGATGAACCCCTGGTCATTGACGTACTTGACCATGAAGCCCACTTCGTCGCAGTGGCCGATCAGCATCACCCGCGGCTTGCCGGTCCGGTTGAGAACGCCTACCGCATTGCCCTGAACGTCGGACTCCACCTTGTCCGCAAACTGGGTAACATAAGACCGCCAGACCTGCTGAGCCGGGCGTTCGAAGCCTGACGGGCTCGGCGTGTTGACGAACTTCTCCAGGAAAGCCAGTGATTTCTTGTCCAACATAGTCTCCCTCCTATTTGACTTTGACTGCCAGCATGGTGAAATCGTCGGTCAGCATCCCGTGCGTGAACTTCAGGATCTCCTCATGCAGCCGGCTCACAATCTCAGCGCAGGGCAGGTCCAGCAGCGATCGCGCGATATCGGCTATTCGGTTCTCGCCAAAGGGCTCGCCGCGCTCGTTCTCGGGTTCAGTCAAGCCATCGGTGAAAAGGAGCAGCAGATCGCCAGACCTGAGGTGAATCCGCTCCTCCTCGTAAGCGACTTCTCTGATCGCGCCCAGGAGCATGCCGCCTTTGGTGAGGGAGCGGACGCCACCCTGGGAAATCAAGAGCGGGTAAATGTGCCCGGCATTGGAGTAAGTCAGGACGCCGGCCTTGGTGTCCAGCACGCCGTAGCAGGCGGTGACGCAGCGCTCCGGTTCGACGCTCTCCCAGATCAGGCGATTCACCTTGGCCAGGATCGTCCGGATGGCGTAGTTATTCCTTATCTCGGCCAAGAGGCTCGCCCGGAAGCTCGCCATAACCAGCGAGGCCGGAATGCCCTTGCCGAAGACATCGGCGATCACGAGGCCCCACTGGCCCGGGCTTATCCTGATTATGTCGTAGTAATCCCCGCTCACCTCTTCCGAAGGCAGATTAAGGGCGCTCAGCTCGAAACCTGGTATCTCGGGCAGTACATCCGGCAGGAAGGTCATCTGGATCCGGCGCGCCAGATCCAACTCATCCTCGAGCCTCCGCTTCTCCATAAGCTCCGCGTGAAGGATCGCCCGCTCGATGGAGATCGCCGCCTGGGAGCCGAAGGCCTTGATAAGAGCAAGGTCCTCTTCGGTGAAAGCTCCGATCCGGTCGCTTTCCAGGTTGAGGACGCCTACGATCTTCTCGTCTGCGAAGAGGGGGGCGACGATCTCCGACTTGGTCGCTGCCCGCGACTTGATGTAACGCGAGTCCTTGGACACGTCATCCACGATCACGGACTCCCCGTTCTTGGCCACCCAGCCCACCAGTCCCTCACCGAACTTGATCTCGAGCAGCTTCTCGTCAGCCGGATCATAGCCGGCGGTCGCCAAGCGCATCATGCCGACGGTTTCGGGGTCAACCAGGAACATGGCGCCGGCATCATACTTGACCGCTTGGCGCAGACAGTCGAGGATCAGGTTCAGCACTTCGCCGAGATCGAGCGAGGAGCTTATTCTCACGCCGACTTCATACAGCAGGCGCCGGTGATTGGCTTCCCGCTGGGAGGTTTCATAGAAGGTCGCATTGTCAAGGGCAATGGCAATCTGCTCGGCAAGCGACGACAGCACCTCAAGATCGTGAGAAGTGAACTCGCCCGAGTCCTTGTTGATTGCCTCGATCGCGCCCCGCACATGGCCCCCTCTCATCAGGGGGACGCCCAAGCTGGTGCGCTTGACTATCTTCAGGGCCTCTCCCAGCGGATCGCGATACCGGGCCAGCTCGGTGGCATCGTTCGCGACCAGCGAGCCGCCGGTCGCCACAACCTGCCCGATCACGCCCTCCCCCCTCGCCAGAATCGGGTTCGCCAGATCGGCGCGGCTCTTGCCAAATCCTATCAGGATGCGGATCCTGTCGCTTTTCTCATCTAGCTTGCCCAGGGAGCAGGTTTCGCAGTTGACCGCGGACACGACGAGGTCATAGACCAGCGACAGCAGCGTGTCCAGGTCAAGCGTAGAGTTGAGGATCTTGCTTGCCTCAACCAGAAATTCAAGCGAATCCTTGTCCATAAGGCCCTCTGGAGCTACAGCGGTTCTCGGCTTCCTGAGCCCGGTGACATCTTAACGTGCGGTGTATCAGTATCGCCCGAAACCGAGCCACTTGTCAATGATTATGACCCCCGCCGGGCTTGGCGCGAGCGTGGCCGCCCTCGCGGCCACAAAGAGCTTGCCGCCAGCAGGCCGAGCGGTAAAATGGTTCTGGTGACTGCCATGGAAGATGGGATCATTAAGAGCGCGGATACCGAGCGGGCCAATCGAGTCCCGCCCGGCCAGCACCTGGTCGAAGGCCTGCCAGTGCTACACTTCTCGCAGGTGCCGCGGGTCACGCTCTCTGCATGGAGATTCGCCATTACCGGCTTGGTCGAGAGCCCAAGAAGCTTGTCCTATGACGAATTCACGGCCCTGCCGCGCTCCCGGGTTTTCTGCGACATCCATTGTGTGACTACCTGGTCCAGTCTGGGCCACACCTGGGAGGGCGTGCTGGCCAAAGACCTCCAGCGCGCGGTCAAGGTGCTGGAAGAGGCTCGCTTCGTGACCGTCAAGTGCCTCGACGGCTACACCACTAACCTGCCGTTGGCCGAGTTCTTCGACGATGATGTCATTTTCGCGACGCACTTCAATGGCAAACCCATCCGGCCCGACCACGGCTGGCCGCTCCGGCTAGTAGTGCCCAAGCTCTACTTCTGGAAGAGCGCCAAATGGGCCAGCGGGGTGGAATTCATGAAGGCTGACCGGCCGGGATTCTGGGAGATTCGCGGCTACCATAACCACGGCGACCCCTGGACCGAGGAGCGGTTCGGCTAGGGCTTTGCCGGCCGTTGATCGGCGGTTGACCCACTACCAGCGTCGGTGACTACGTGGCAGCGCACGCAGAACCCGGGCGCCGCCCCCTCGATGGAAAGCCTCCTGAAAGCGGCGAAGTCGGCAGAGTTGATGCACTCCACGAGGCTCGATTTGAAAACGTTGCCGAAGTGCTGCTCTTTGGGAAAGGGCTTGGCGCAGCAAGGCACCAGAAAGCCATCCCACGTGACATAGAAGTGATTCCACGGAAAGGGGCACTTGGCGAAACTGCGCGCTGAGGCGATGTCGTCATACCCCACCGCAATGCCCTTGCTCCGAGCCAGATCTGCCGCCCGAGCCAGGGCCTGCTTGAAGCCTTCAGTGTGGTAGAACTTGTAATATGATGTGTCCCAGTCGTTGGCCACCAGGTTGAAGGTGTTGAAGTAAACTTCGGGAATGCCGAGCTCGGCGGCCAACTCGATCACGTCCACCATCTGGTGATGATTCGCCTCGAGCACGACCATATTGAACTTAAGTTGCACCCGCCGACCGCGCGCAACTTTGGCTATCGCCTTGACGTTCGCCAGGTACTTCGCCCAATCGGAGTTCCTGCGGACCTGCTCAAAGGCCTCGCCGATGCCGTCAATCGATATCTGGAGCGAGTCTATCTTGTCGGCGAGGGCATTGACGATCTCAGGGGCGTTGGGCTGCTGGGCGTTGGTGGAGATGAAAATATAGACGCCCTTGTTCTTGGCTCGGATGTAATCAACCAGTTCGATGAGGTGCGGGTAAAGCAGGGTCTCGCCCAGCCCAGTCAGCCCAATGCTATCCAGATAGACCAGGTTCCCGTCGAGCAGCTGCTTGGCCTGCTCGAAGTCCATGTGCCCCTTGTCCATCCGGCTGCCCATGGCATATTCGCGTGGGCAGGTGATGCAATGGAGCTGGCAGAGATTGGTCACTTCAAGCATCAAGGATGTCGGATGGGGCAGGCTGAGGCGCCGCCTACGCATGGCCGACGCGAAGGCTACCCGGTTGGCTGCGTACCGGAAGAACTGGGCGCCCCGCGGCAATCCCAGGGCGCGCCGCCAGATTTTCCGCGCAAGCAGGGCCGTCTTCTTCATACGCGCGTGCCACTCCCTAAGGTCAGGCAGTCCCAGACTTAAGTTCCAGTGTCGCCGCTTTCCTCAGCCGACGAGCCCTGCTCAAGATTGATCTCCCCCAAGCCGGTCGCGACGTTGATGTTCAGGGTTACCTTGGAATTCCCATAGGCCTCGTTGACATAAGCATCGCCGTCGCGGGCGAAGCCTCCCGCGTTTACCGAGCCGAAGCCGTGCTTGGCTGTCACGCGGACCCCCACATCCGTAGGCAACCGCAGGGTGGCCGCTCCCACCCCACCATCGATGTGGGCGTCAAGGTCGGCTTTCCACTCCCCAGTCAAGTCCAGCTTCACAGCGCCCGCGCCGAACTTGAGATCGAGTCGAGTGACCGATGGCGTGCCGGTAAGATCCACCTCCAGCTGGCCAGCGCCGGCATTGATGTTGAGCTTGCCGAGCGAGAGACTTCCCAGATCGAGCCTCCCGCGGCCCGCGCCCATCTCGATCGCCAGATTGAGAGGCACATTTTCGGCGAGCTTCAGGTCCCACTCATTGTGGATCCGGGCAGCAAGGGATGTCTTGCCGGTGTGAGGTTGCTCCACCAAGAGCGTCCCGTGGCCCTCGCTGACCTTGTAGTCCATTCGTGGCTTCCATTCGGCCACATTGTATCTGAATTCGGCATCCAGCAGTCGGGCCGAGCCGCCGGCAATATTGAGCGTTCCCGCGCCCATGACGATCTTGGCATCAACCGCCCGAGCACCGGACAGTTCGGTCGAGATGGTTTCGGTCTCGAGAGGCCCGACCTTGACCCGACCCTGGCACCCCACAACGCCCAAGACCAAGGCTAGTGCCACGAGAGCAGCCATCAATTTGGAGATGGCCGCCGGTGTCGAGACCACCGGCCTGGCCGCGAGTTCCGAGCGCCCCAAAGGCGCTGCCCTTCGTTCCCCGGTTGCCACGTAGTGCCTCCTTCTTATTAGGCTCGGATGCCAGTATAGGTCTCGCCTCCACCCAAGTCAATCAGCCCTGGGGCTGCGGCTCCCAGCCGTTGACAAGCCCGCCGGGGGGGTGATATCGTGGGCGCGCCTATGAAACCGCGCGCGGCTTTGTCGCTGAGTCTTAGTGCATCCGCATTTCAGCACTACATCCTGAGGCCGGCAATCCTGATCTGGGTTGTGCTCGCCGCCGTGATGATTTGCCTCGGGCTCTACGATATCTACGCCCCGCCGGGCAAGTCGCCGGTTGCGCGATTATTCAAGCACCGCGTCAATCTTGCTACCGAACAATGGAAGGCTACCGAAGAGGTGTTGAAGACCCTGCCTCCAGTCCGGACGGTCCTGGTCGATACCGACAATCGCCCCTTCTTCTACCTCCTGCGCTACCGGCTCTATCCCACCTGGGTGGTCACGGAGCGGGAGCTGGCGTCATGGAAGCGCAGCCCCTCGGATTCGATCGACGCCACCGTGATCTACCGCAAGGGAACAGTCCGAATCGAGGGTGCGAAAAGCCCATGATCTGGCAGGGGTTGAGATTGCTGCTTGCGCTCGGCTTAGTGGCCTTGGTGGGAGCGGGGATAGCGAGGCCGGAGCAAGGCAAGCGCTGGTACGCCCTCGGGGCATATGGATTCGGGGTCTCCTTCGCCCTTGGAATCGCTGCAGTTGCCGGCTACATGCTGATTCTGTCGGCCTTCGGGCTTTCGCTTTCGTTCTGGAAGATAGTGCTGGTGGCCGCGGTCCCGGTGGTCTCTCTGGCGCTCCTCGCCGTTCGGCGGAGCCGCGTGCTCCCTCACGTTCCAAGCGAACCCGCCAGCGGCAGCTTCGTCTCAACCGACTTGGTCCGGCCGGCGATTGCCATTGGCCTCCTGGCGCTCACCACCGCATTCGTGTTCATCGGGTGCTTCGTTGAACCTATCTCCGAGGAAGATCCGGTAGCAGCCTGGAGTTTCCACGCCAAACTCTTCTTCCACAACCACACAGCCTTTCCGGCCTATCTTACGAGTGGGGCATCCGGACCCTACGCTTCTTACTCCCCACCCTTCCTCCCGCTGGTCCAAACCTGGGGCCACTTCGCCATGGGTGCTTACAACGACTTGGCGATCAAACTCGTGTTCTGCTTCATCTACGTGGCAATACTGTCGGTCATGTTCACGGCGCTCCGCCGGTACGTGTCGAAAACTTACAGCCTCGCGGTGATGCTCCTGGTAGCCGCGGCCCCCGCGCTGGTGATTCCATTTCCTAGTGGCAGCGTCGCCTCAGGATACGCCGACGTGCCCTTGTCGCTCTTTTTGGCCGCCACGGCATGCCTGTTGGTTTTCTGGGCCAGCGGGGAGGGCTTGAAACCACTGGTCCTCGCAAGCGTGCTGGCATCATCAGCCATGTGGACCAAGCGGGAGGGCATGGCTTTCTCGATTGTGGCGACGTTGCTGGTCTGGGCGCTTGCCCTGTGGCCTGCCGGCAAGCGTAGGACCAGCAATCTCCGGGGTCAGGTGATCTTCACCGGGGTCCAGGCCGCCTCGATGATCCTGCTGGCCATGTACAAAGGCCGCTTTCCAGGCACCTTCGCGGGCGAACCGGTCCAATTCGCCAAGCTTCTTTCCGGCGAATCAGTCGTCAGATTCGTGAAGTTGTGCGCCTTGTTCGTGATGGAAGGCCTGAATCCGACCAGATGGGGTCTGCTTTGGATCGTCGCAGTTCTGGCAATCATCCTCCGCGCGCGGCAGCTCCGCAATCCCGCGTTGGTGGTGCCCCTCTGGCTGATTGGAGGACAGGTCTTGGTGTCGGTGCTCTTCATGACGGTCAGCGGGTACCCGGTGGCCCAGCACGCCTATCTTGACATGAGGCGGGTTTTGGTCACGGTCGCCCCGATCGCCGGGATACTGATTGGACTGCTCTCAGCAACCGAGGACCGCGCCGCAAGTCCACGCCGTGGCGCAGACGCCTGAGTATTCGGGGACGTGAATTGCCTTCCGGCGCGGTTGTCGAAAGCGCCAGTCGTCAGTCGTTCCTGGACCAGCGCCGCTCGCCAAGGGATTGATCGAGGTCACGAGCCGAGAGTCCCAGATAGCCGAGAGCATTGGCCGGGATCTCCATGGGCAGCGGCTCGGGGCCGGTCCGCGACCCCTCCAGGAAATTCGCTGCCGCCGCGAATCCCGAGATAAGTGACTCATCTATAGTTGAGTAGTAGAAACGTCCGTTCCGCCCGACGAGCGAGAGGTTCTCGAAGCGCTCGAGGAACCCGAGGACTATGGCAAGGGGACGCCGGTAGTCCAGACCCCAGAAAGGATAAGCGTGGGGCACAAGCACTTTCTCGGCTGCCCCCAGCTCGGGGCCCTGGAGCAGCCCGATCTTGCGGCCTGCGGCAAGGGTCAGCTCCAAGAGCTCTTCGGTCGAAGCCTTCCAGAATGAGTCGCCCTGGTTGGAGAAGAACTCGACCACCAGTGAGGTGTGCTCCTGGTCGGGTACCATCTCCGGACTCCAGTTCTTCGGCTCATGCCACCTCCCGAAAGGCACTGACTCATCCGGGAAGTATATCCACGAATCATCGGTCACTCGCGGCGAGTTGATCCGTACAAATAGCGTGACCAGATCGCGATAAGCCAGCTGTCTAGCAGCTGCCAGGACATCCGCCGGCGGGGGCGGATCAAGCGCCGTAACCAATCGATCCAGGTCTATGGACGACGCCACCCAGTCCGCCGAAAACTCTTGCGTCGCGCCGCCGGAATCGCGGCACAATATGGTCTCGAGCCGCTTCCCGTCGTGCATTACTCGCGTCACCTCGCGACCCAGGTTTACCCTGCCGCGCTGCGCCTCTACGTCTCTCGCGAGGTAGTTGGAGATCTGTCCGATACCGTGGCGCGGGTAGAGAAAGCAATCCACAAGCGTTCCCAAGTCGCTCCTCCGGGAAAAGAACTCCCGGATCACCTTGCCCAGGGAAAGCCCCTTTATGCGTAGAGCCGCCCAGTCGGCTGATATGGTGCTGGGTTCGACGCCCCACACCTTGCGGGTGTAGCCCTCGAAGTTGAACTCGTAGAGCGTCCTGCCGAAACGATGCACCACCCAGTCTTCGAAGGAGTTTTCCACTCGGCCGCTCTTCGATCTGGCCTTTTCCACGACACAATCCGCGAGCATCTTGAAGCAGTCTCCGAGCGGCAGCTGCCGCGTGACATTGCCAAGCCGCACTGGATAATCAAAGAACCTGCCGCGAAGATACAGCCGGCTCTTCCGCGGTGTGTTTATGAACTCATCCCCAAGCAGGCGCTGCAGGAATGGGACCACGTACCGCGACGGGCTGTAGAAGCGATGACCGCCAAGATCATAGTAATAGCCGTCAGCAGTGCGCCGGGTCAGCGCAAGTCCACCGGGAATGGCAAGCTTCTCAACCACTTCGGTCGAGGCGCCACCGCGGGAGGCAAGATAGGCCGCGCCAAGCCCGGCTACCCCACCTCCAAGCACCAGAACGGATGACTTGTTCGGCAACCTTCACCTCTTGGTCGGGACTCGTCGAGAGCACGACCGCCTAGTCTGATTCGGCTGTCGGCCCAGGCTGCTTTAGAATCCGGGCGGCAGTAAGCCCCGCCACATCTTGGGTATATTAACACACGGGGCTGTGGTCCGCACCCCAGGTTGGCTGCCTCCAGCCGGAGCGCCGCTGGGGGCGCCAAAGAACCGCTGGAAACCCTTGATCTCGTCATGTAAACTTGTTTAGGTAGCTTTGGTTGGGATATGCCGACAGGCCGGCCCGCTCAGGGCCGGCTGCGTTCGAAGCTTGCAGTGGAGCATACTGCTGGCTCGTACATGAAGGGTCAACCATGAAGACTGTAAAGGTGCTGGTGTTTCACCCGGAGCTCTGCGAGGGTGACCGGGCCTGCGAGCGCGCTTGCTCCAAGGTGCAGTACTTCAAGTCCGACGAGGGCGGCGAGAAATCCGCCTTGCGGATCACCCAAGACAAGGACGGCAAGTTTAGCTCAACCGTATGCAACCACTGCGGGCTTTGTGTGGACCTCTGCCCGGTGCTCGCTCTCCGGAGGCTCAAGTCCGGAGTGGTCGCCCTCAATAGGGCCCTGTGCGTCGGGTGCCAGGCGTGCGTAGCCTTCTGCCCGACCAGCGTGATGCGCAAGGCGCCTGGTTTCATCGTCCCCTTCAAGTGCATCTCTTGCGGCAAGTGCGTTGAGGCCTGCCCGAAGAAGGCGCTGGAGCTGGTGGAGGTGCCGATCGAGGAGCTTGAGCGCGAGGTCTATGCGAGGCACGGGAGGGTTTGCCCATGAAGGGCCCCGAAAACACAATTGAATGCGATTTTAAGCCGAGGACACTCAAGACCGAGGGCGGCTTCGAGACCGGCAATACCCGCCACGCCTGGGACTACGCCAAACTGCGCGCCGCCCACAAGCTGCTGCGCGAGTACAAATACGAGAAACGCCCGGTGGTCCGCGGTTATGCCGGCCGCACACTGTACGTCAATCTCACCACCAACGAGATCAAGGAGAAGCCGCTTACCGATGAGATGAAGCACCTCTTCACGGGCGGCAAGGGGTTCGACCTCAAACTCCTGTATGACGCCATCAAGCCTACCACCAGATGGGACAGCGAAGAAAACGAGCTGGTGCTTGCTGCCGGGCCGCTCTGCGGCACTACGCAGTACTCGGGCATGGGCAAGTGCTTGGCCGCCACCGTTTCCCCCCTGACCGACATCATCTGCGACTCCAATGCCGGCGGCTACTACGCACCCTACCTCAAGTTTGCGGGCTTTGACGCCATCGAGATCCAGGGCAAGGCCGCTGAGGACGTCGCCATCATTGTGGACGGCAATGAGGGTGTCGTGAGAATCGAGACCGCTCCCCTGGAGGAGGTCAATTCCCATCTCCTGGCCGAACAGCTGACCTACCTCTTTGCCGCAGAAGACAGCGAGAGCGCCAGGCAGAAGGTCGCGGTGGTCTCATCGGGGCGCGGCGCCGAGCATTCCTATTGGGGCTGCCTCAACATCTCCTTCTACGATCCACGGCGCAAGGTGGCCAGGCTCAAGCAGCATGGGCGTGGCGGCCTGGGCACCGTCTTCAGGAACAAGAAACTCAAGGCCCTGGTCGCGCGGGTCCCGGAGATGCATGGCCTCTTGAACAATCCGGCCGACCCGGACAAGGTCGCCGCCACGGGCGCCAGGCATCACATCGAGATGCGGGACCTGGATAAGAGCCAGTGCAACATGCGGGTGGTCGGCACGGGCAATATCGTCGAAGTGATGGATGCCTATGACCTCTTGCCGGTCGAGAACTACCGCTTCGGCTCATCGCCCAAGGCTGCCAACCTGCACTCCAAGCACTTCTATAAGCGCTTCACGCAGGTCATACCCGATGGCTGCTGGTATGGCTGCACCATGGCCTGCGCCAAGGTGGTTGACGGTTTCACGGTGATGACCGGCCCATACAAGGGCATGAGATTCTCGGTGGACGGCCCGGAGTATGAGAACTCGGGCGGCTGCGCCAACATGGGCCTCTTTGATCCCGACTGGGTGATCGAATGGAACTTCTACTGCGACTGTTACGGGATTGACACCATCTCCTTCGGCACGGGGACGGCTTTCTACTTGGAGATGTACGAGTACGGCATCCTTAATAAGGAGCGGACAGGCGGGTTGGAGTTGGTGTGGGGGAACGGGGAGGCGATCCTGGAGTTCATGCATCGGATCGCCCGGGGCGACCAGCATGAATTCATCCAGGTGGCGGCAAAGGGTATTCGCAAGACCAAGGATTGGCTCAAGTCCAAGGGCTGGGGCGATCCCGACTTGATCGAGAACTGCGGCATGGAGAACAAGGGGCTGGAGTTCTCGGAATACATGTGCAAGGAATCGTTGGCGCAGCAGGGCGGCTACGGCCTGACCAACAAGGGGCCGCAGCATGACGAGGCCTGGCTGATTTTCATGGACATGGTCAACAAGCAGATACCCACCTTCGCGGACAAGGCTGAGGCGCTGCACTACTTCCCGGTCTGGCGCACCTGGTTCGGCCTGGTCGGCCTGTGCAAGCTCCCCTGGAACGATGTGACTCCCCTCTCCAATGCCAAGGCCAAGGAACCTGCCAAGGTGCCCGAGCATGTCCAGAACTACGCCGATATCATGTCCGGGACCCTGGGCGTGGAGGTCAAGCCCCAGGACTTGATCGACCAGAGTGAGCGCGTTTACAACTTCCAGCGCGCGATGAATGTCTGGATGGGCCGTGGAAGGCGGAAGGACGATTGGATTCCGTACCGGGCCAAGGGCCCCGTGACCGAGATCGAGTACCTGTCGCGGCAGGAGCGTTACGACAAGCAGCTGGTGGAGAACAAGCTGATCACCAAGGAAGCCCTGGCCAAGATGACGGCGCGCGAAAAGCGCGAGCTCCTGGCCTCCTACCGCGACGACCAGTACGAGAAGCTGACTGATGCAGTGTACTACCGGCGCGGCTGGACGCCCAACGGCATACCGACACCCCAGAAGATGAGAGCACTTGGCTTTGGCACCTACAAGGAGCTCCTGGATATGCTCCAGCAAAAGATCGACCAGGATGAGCGGGAGGGTCTCAACCAGTGGGGCGGCAAATACGGCAAGGGAGAGCAGCCTCCCACGACCAAGCCGCGGTATTGGGAGAAATGGTAAAGGGTCCGCCGCCTATGGACCAGGGTGAGAGGGCGAAGCTAGAGGCCAAGTTGCGCAAGGCCTCGGTCGGCATTGCCGGCGCCGGCGGTCTGGGTTCCAATGCCGCAGTGGCACTGGCTCGGGCGGGCGTCGGTCGTCTTGTGATCGTCGATTTCGACACGGTTGAAAAAAAGAATCTCACCCGCCAGTACTATTTCCTCGATCAGGTCGGCAAACTAAAAGTCGAGGCTATCAAGGCAACAATCGAACGCGCTATTGAGGGTGTAAAGGTGGATGCGATTGCCAAGAAGCTACTCCCCGGCGAAATGGCCGCACCCTTCAAGGACGTCGATGTGGTCGTGGAGGCCCTGGACGACGCTCAGACCAAGACCCGCTTCGTTAAGGAAGTGATGCGAGACCTGCCCGGGAAACCGGTGGTCGCGGCCTCTGGAGTGGCCGGCTGGGGAGGGTGCGAGAGAATTGAGCTCAAGAGATTCGAGCCGCTTCACCTGGTCTGCGACCAGCGCGCCAAGTCCAGCGATGAGGGCCTGCTCTTAGCGCCCAAGGTTTCTACACTGGCCAACATGCAAGCCAACGTGGTGCTGGAGCTCCTGCTGGGGACAGAAGATGTCCATTGATGTAAACGGCGAGATCATACCCTACACCAAGGGGGAGACTGTCACCGAGCTCCTGGCTCGCATGAATTATGTCTTCCCGATGCTGGTAGTGGCTATAGATGGCAGAGTGATCCAGGAAGCGGATTTCCCCTCTGCTACCTTCGAAGACGGTGCCAAGATTGAGGTGATCCACCTCACCAGCGGGGGCTAGCCGCCGGCGGCACAATACCCGTTTCCGCGAAGATGCGCCCCGGCCCTACTTACTCCCCTGCTTACTTCATCTTATAGGCAATCACTGAGAGCACCGCACCCTGAGGATCTTTCGCCCTGGCCACCAGCCTTGAGAAGGCGGAAACTCGGCCATTCTCCTGTTGACAATCATCCGACTTACGGTGCAGGATGCTTGTCAATAGGTGGAATGCGGTCTGGCTCAAGGTTCAGGCCTGGCTTTCATTGGACTCTATCAATGAGACACTGTGAACTTGCCGTCATAATCCCGATGTACAACCCGGGTGAGGGCTGGGTGAGGAAGCTGTCCGAGTCGGCCGATCAACTCAAGGCCGTATTGGACGACAAGGACTTCTCACTGATAGTAGTCAACGATGGCTCCACCAAGAACGTAGATCCCCAGACGATCGAGGATGCCTCACGTCAATTGGGCAATACGGTTTTCCTATCTTACGTGTCAAATCAGGGCAAGGGATACGCAATCCGGTACGGGATGGAAAGAGCCGAGGCAGACTACTATGTGTACACCGATCTTGATTTCCCCTTCGGCTACCGTGCCGTCAGAGACGTGCTCGTCCGCCTGGAGACCGACCATTCGAACTTGGTGATTGGGACCCGCGACCCCGAGTACTTCAAGGTGCTGCCTATCCGGAGAAGGCTGATTTCCCGAAGCCTGCGCTTCGCTAACTGCGTGCTGACCAGATTCATCGTGAAGGACACGCAAGCAGGCCTCAAAGGTCTTGATAACAAGGCCAAGAAGGTGTTCTTGTCCACGCGGGTCAACAGCTTTATCTTCGAGCTCGAGTTCATCAAGAAGTGCATCCGACAGGGAATCAACTGCTCATTCATCGGCGTAAGCCCCCAGCCCAACGTCCGCTTCTCGGACTTTGGCCTGAGAACAATAATGAGAGAACTGGCGAATCTGACCAAGATCCTGCTGAGAACTTGAGCCCCCAAATCCTCCTCAGCTTCGATCTGGAAGAGTTTGACCTGCCGCTGGAATATGGTTGCAGGCTTGACGAGGAGTCCCAGCACCGCGTTACGCTCCAAGGACTCGAGCCTCTGGTTGGCCTGCTCGAGAAGCACGGGATCCAGGCCACCTTCTTCACGACCTCTTACTTCGCCGAGGCAAATCCCGCCGTGGTGAGGGGGATCGCCCGGACCCACGAGATCGCCTCCCACGGGTGCCGGCACTCGGATTTCCGCGAAGCAGACTACCACGAGTCCAAGAAGATTCTCCAGGATGTCACCGGGCAGCCTATCTCGGGGTTCCGGATGCCGCGACTCGGGGCGGTCTCCTTTCGACGTCTCAAAGAGGCTGGCTACCAATACGATTCTTCAATCAATCCCACGCTCGTGCCGGGCCGTTACAACCATCTTCTCAAGCCCCGCGTCGTCTTGCGCGAAGAGCAAACCGGCCTTTACGAACTGCCCTGCTCGGTCACGCCGATGATCAGGTTTCCGCTGTTCTGGCTGGCCTTCAAGAACCTGCCGTTCGGCGTTTACCTTACGCTATGCCGCCGGACGCTCCGCGCCGACTCCTATCTCAACTTGTATTTTCACCCCTGGGAGTTTGCCGACCTCACCAACTTCAGAATCCCATTCTACTGCAAGCGGACTTCAGGCCAGCACTTGCTCTCGAGATTCGAAAGGCTGGTCACTGAGCTGGGGCCCGGTGCGAGCTTCAGCTCCATGGCCGACTTCCTGAGAAGTAGAGACTCGGTCTCAGGGTGATTCAGTTCGCCCGAATGCTCCTGGTGACACTCAGGCCAGCGTGCACCATCCCATCGGTCTTGACAGCCGCCCTTCTGCGGAATAGAATAAAGTCGTGCCGATGAAATGCCGTTTCAATAAATGAAACAGGTGCCATCGTGAGCGACTCGGTCAAGCGAGCCTTCCGCATCGTCCGCCACCTGGCCGAAAAGGGACAGGCGGCTAGCCTGGCGGCCATCAGCCGCGACCTGGAGCTTAACAAGGCCACGGCCCTCAGGTATCTTGCAACCCTTGAGAATCTGGATGTTGTGGAGAGATGCGAAGGCGGCTACCGGCTGGGATTGGCTTTGTACGAGTTGGGCAATCGAGTTGCGGTCCGGCAGGTGGTGGTCGCCCGCGTTGACTCCCATATGCGCGACCTCTGCGAGGAAGTCAACGAGACGGTCAATCTGGCGCAGCTCTTTCGCGACCGGGCTCTTTACTTGCACAAGATCGAGAGCCGCCGGAGCCTCCAGATGCGGGCCGATCCCGGCAGCGAGCTGCCCCTCTACTGCACGGCCCTGGGCAAGGCCATTCTCTCGGCAGTAAATGGCGGCCGAGAGAAGGACTTGCTGGCAGGCATCACGCTCAAGCGCCACGCTCCAGCCACTATCATGTCTAAGACCCAACTCGCCCGTGAGATCGAAAGAGTGCGCCATATTGGATACGCGGTGGACCACGAGGAATTTGAAGTTGGCCTGACTTGTATCGCTGCGCCTTTGGTTGTTCCCGAGCACGATTTCTGCGGGGCCGTCAGCATCTCTGCGCCCACCCTGCGCATGCCGGAGAAGACCATCCGGAGCTGCTCCGAGAAGTTGCGCCGCACACGCGATATCATGCACCGGGTCCTGCTTGGTCAATGAGGAGGTCGAAGATGGACTTTGATCTGCCTAAGGATGTTGCGCTGGTGGGCCGCACCGTGCGCCAGTTCGCCGAGACCACGATCGCCCCGCTGGTGGCGGAGATGGAAGCCAGCCAACGCTTCCCGAGCGAGCTCGTCCGCCAGATGGGCGAAATCGGCATCCTGGGCCTGGTGATCCCGCCGAAGTACGGCGGCTCGGGTTTGGGGTATCTAGCCCGCACCGTGGCCATCGAAGAGGTGAGCCGGGTCTCCGCAGCCGTCGGCCTGGCGCTGCAGGTCCATCATATGGGAGCGGCCACCCTGGTGGAATTCGGTACTGAAGCCCAGAAGCGAAAGTACCTGCCGCCGCTGGCCCGCGGCGACTACTTGGGCACGTGCGCGATCACCGAGCCGACCGGCGGCTCGGACTTGCTCAGCATGGCCACCACCGCGGAACCTTCAGTCGGCGGCTATGTCCTGAACGGCCGCAAGTGTTTCATCACAAATAGCCACCTGTCCCAAGCACCGATCTTCGTTGCCAAGACCGGTGACGGCCCTAAGGGCTTGAGTGCCTTCGTCGTGGACGCGGGGACGGCCGGCTTCACGCCCGGCCGCGATGAGCACAAGCTGGGGCTTTGGGGCGCCAACACGGGCGAGCTGATTTTCAAGAATTGCCAGCTGCCCCAGCAGAATATGATTGGCAATGAAGGCGAGGGCATGACGATCGCGCTCAAGATCATCAGCGAAGTCGGGCGGGCCGGCATGGCGGCTGTTGCCCTGGGCATCATTCAGGCCAGTTACGACGAAGCAGTCAAGTTCGCCAAGGAGCGGAATCTTTATGGCCGGCCGATTGCCCAGCTCCAGGCAATTCAGTGGCATGTGGCTGACATCTACGCCCAACTTGCAGCGTCACGCCTGCTTTGCTACAGGGCTTCTTGGCTGAAGGATGCGGGCCGGGACTGCGCCATCGAGACGACGCTCGGTAAGACTTACACGACCGATGCCGCGGTCAGCTGCGCCCGCAAGGCTCTGGAGATTCACGGCGGCTGCGGCTCGATGATGGAATATCCAGTGCAACGGCTCTTCCGCGACGCCATGGTCTGCGTTTCGGCCGGCGGCACCACTGAGATCGGCAAGCTGGTGATGGCGCGGGCTGCGCTCGCCTGAGGAGACAGGCATGGCAAAGACAGCCAAGAAAGCTAACAAGGTGAGCCCGGCTCGCGGCGCGCGCACCAAATTGCATATAGTGGTCTGCATCAAGCCCGTGCCCGACCCGGCAGCGTGGAGCAAGCTTAGGCTCCACCCCGACACCATGCTCCTCAACCGCGCCGAGCTTGGGGCAGTTATCAACCCTCTTGATCTCAACGCGATCGAGCAGGCTCTCGCGATCAAGGAGGCCTCAGCCGCCGGAATATCGGTGCTCACGATGGCTCCACCTGCCGCCGAGGACCAGCTGCGCGAGGCGCTGGCAATGGGCTGCGACGAGGCTTATCTCGCAAGCGACCGCGCCTTCGCCGGCGCTGACACACTCTCCACCGCGCGCTGTCTGGCTGCAGCGATCCGCAAGATCGGCGATGTCGATCTGGTCTTCTGCGGAGCCTACTCGGCCGACGGCAGCACCGCCCAAGTCGGACCACAAATCGCCGAGCTGCTCGAGATGCCTGACCTCACCCATGTGGTAGGCATTGAGATGGTCCCAGGCGGGCTGCGGGTGGTCTGCAAAGTGGAAGACGGTACGGTGGCCGCCGAATGTGGGTTCCCGGCGCTCCTGACCTTTGACCGTGAAGCCAACCGGCCGCGGCTCGCTACTATGCCGGGCATCCGCCGGGCCCGAGGGTTGGCAGTTATCTCATGGACCGCAACCGACCTCGGCCTCGACCCGGCCCTTACGGGACTCCAAGGATCGCCGACTCAGATGCTCAATGTGTTCACGCAGCCGACAGGCCGCAAAGGCGAGATGCTGAGCGGCAGCGCCGCGGAGATGGCCGAGAACTTACTTGCAAGGCTGCATGCTGCCAAGGTGCTGGAGTGAGGAGAAAGCAATGTCGCCGGTGACAGCCAGACCGAGCGATAGTGGAGCCAAGCAGGCAGCCGGGACGATTTGGGTGCTTGCCTCGCACCACGACGGCAGGGTGGATACTGTCGCGCTGGAGCTTCTGGGCAAAGGCGCCGAGCTGGCAGCGAGGGGTAACCTCACTCTGGAGGCCGTGATTTTCGGGAGCCTGGCTGGCGGCCTGGCCGAAGAACTCCTGGACTGGGGGCCGGCCGTGGTCCACTGGGTCGGCGATCCGCGGCTCGATGTCTTCTCAAGTGTCACCTATGCCTGGGCGCTGGCCGAGCTGGCGCGGCGCCACCGCCCGGAAATAATCCTGCTCGGTTCGGACAGCCGTAACGCGTCGCTCGCTGCGCGAGTAGCTGCGCGGCTCGGCACCGGGCTTTCGGCTCACTGCATCGATATCAAGTTGGAACGCGGCCTGCTGGTCCAGACCGTACCCGGCTTCGGCGGCAACATCCTGGCCAACATCGTCTGCCCCGAGGCCCGGCCTCAGATGGCAACCGTTACGCCAGGCGTTTTCCGGGCGGTCCGGACGCGCCGCCATGGGGCCAGAGTCGTGAAGACCGAAGTACCCATCCCCGACGGGCTGCGGAACGCAAGCCTCCGGGAAACTCGACGGCGGGAAAGTCGAGCCAGCCGTGCCGTCGAGAAGGCCGAGATTGTGGTGGCTGGTGGGTTTGGCGTCGGCAGCCGCGAGAATTGGACGCTCCTCGAGGAATTGGCATCGGTCCTCAAGGCTGCGGTCGGTGCGACGCGCCCGCCGGTGGATGAGGGGTGGGCTGCTGCCGAGCAGATGATCGGCGCCAGCGGCAAGGTGATTGCCCCCAAACTCTACATCTGCGCCGGGGTGTCCGGCATGATGCACCATACCGTGGGCATACAGCGCGCCAAGACGATTGTAGCTATCAATAGCGATCCCAGGGCACCTATTTTCGCTGCAGCTGACTACGGCCTGGTAGGCGACCTCAGAGAAGTGCTGCCCGCACTCACCCATCGGCTGCGGACGGGCCAAGCGCTGGCTCGCGAGATCCAGCCGCCTGAGAATACTCGGACGGCCGGGGAATTCCGTGAGAGCCTGCGCCGGATGACGCCCAACATATACAAGTTCGGCACTCTGATCGAGGACCCGGTATCCGACCCGCGGACGCGGCGCACGGTCGAGGGGCATGCTCAGATCTACGAGGCTGCGCGCGATCCCCGTTACCAGGACTTGCTTACCACAGTCTCTCATCTGACCGGCAAGCGGGTTTCCCGGTACCTGTCTATTATCAGATCGCCGGAGGACATGTTCGCCAACAGCCGCCTCAAACGGCTGATGTTCCAGTTGACCGGCACTTGCACCGGCGGCAGGTGCGCCGGGTGGGCCGCGCTTAACGCCATGTGGTCCACCACCTGGGACATCGACAAGCAGCATGGCACTAACTACCACCAGCGGCTCCAGAATTGGCTAGCTGATGCGCAGGCCCGCGATATCGCGGTGGCGGGAGCGCTGACCGACGCCAAGGGCCAACGCCGCCTGGCACCTTCCAAGCAGCCTGATCCCGACATGTACTTGCATGTGATCGAACGTCGTCCGGATGGGATCGTGGTGCGGGGCGCCAAGGTGATGATCTGCGGCACAGCTGCCGCCAACGAGATATTCGTGATGCCTACCACCCGCTTGAGGCGGGATGATGCGGACTACGCCGTCTCCTTCGTCATTCCCAAGGACACACCGGGGCTGACGATTGTGGAGGCCCGCCACGCATCAGACATTCGCGACCTGGATGAGGGATTCGACAATCCGGTGGCCCACGGTGGTATCACCCAAGCCTACCTCTTCTTCGACAAGGTCTTTGTGCCGACCGAACGGGTTTTCATGAACGGCGAGTACGATTTCGCTGGTGAGGCTGTCTTCCGCTTCACATTGCCCTACCGGTCGGCCATCGGCGGTTGTGTTGCCGGGCAGGGCGATGTGATGATCGGCGCATCGATCCTGATCGCGCGAGCCAACGGGCTTGACGAGAAGGTATTCCGCGACAAGCTGACTCAGATGATAATCAACAACGAGACCACTTTCGGCATGGGCATCGCGGCGGCCGTGATGGGCAGCGCCCACCCGTCGGGCGCGTGGCTGCCCGACCCGGTGCTGGCTCACGCCACCAAGGTCCACGTGGCAACGCTGCCCTATGAGACCAAGCGGCTGACCCAGGAGATCGCGGGGGGAATTGCCGAGACCGGGTGCATGCCTTCGTACGAGGATTTCATGAGCGGCTCGTACGGTCACCTGATTCAGAAGTATCTGAAGGCCAATTCCCCGGCTGAGACCCGTATGCGTGTAGCGCGATTGATCGAATGGCTGACGCTGGGCGCCGGTGTGCCGGGCTGCATGCACGGTGGCGGCTCGCCAGACGGAGCCCGAATGACAGTCTGGTCCGAGGCCAGACTGGACGAGATGATAGAGATGGCCAAGCGGATCGGCGGCATCTCCGACATATCGCTGGCCAAGCCTCCAGGCAAATAGAGACTCAGGCCGTACAGCCGGACTTCCCGAAGCTTACTTAAGCACCACCATTTTTCGACTGACTGACTTGTCCCCGGACTCGAGCAAGCACCAGTAAACGCCAGCCGCGACCCTGCGCCCGGCCTGGTCTTGGCCGTTCCACACGACGTCATGCTTGCCGGCATCCAGCTTCTGGTTGACCAGCGCGGCCAGCTCCCGCCCGCGGACATCATAGATGCCAAGCTTTACATCCGCCGACTTAGGAAGGCTGAAAGCAATCCTGGTCGAGGAGCCGAAAGGATTCGGGGTGTTCTGAGAAAGCATCAGCTGTCCCACAGAACCCCCGTCCACAACTCCTGCCGCATTGTAGGGTTCGCCGAAGATGTGACGCAGGATGTACTCGCAGTTGGACCTCATCGCTGCATGGTTATATCTATACGGCCGTCCCGATATGAAGACGCACTGGCCGCCATCGGGCCTGACCGTGCCCGGCAGCGACGGATGTCGCCACACGCCGAGGCCCCTGGGCACCGCGAAAAGAGTGAGTTGCACGAAGATGGTCCGGCTCTCACCGCCCACGCTCGAGGTATCGAAAACCGCGTTGTAGGATTGCGTGCCCAGCTTGGCCATGTCAACCAGCCCGGTGTACACACTGGTCGCCCTGCCCGTGGTGTTCTGCGCCGCCTCAGCCCACTGGATGCCCAGGTACTCCCGCAGGGATTCATACACGAAGTCCTGGCCCATGCGGGTCAAGAGCAGCACGTTGCCGCCTGCCTTGAGATAGCCCATGATCGGGGCGTTATACCATGACGCCAGGTCTCCATCGTAGTTGTTCCCGATCCAGACCACTGCCGAGAACCGCTTGAGCGTATCCGCCGGGACATCGCCGTGGCCAAGAGGATGAGGCAGATTCGAAGGATAACCGCCCGACGGAGCAGCGAAAATGTCCCAGAAGCTTATCGGGAGCGATCCCCAGAAGATGCTGTCCGCATAGGCGGTAGTTATCTCCGTCCCGTAGGAGCTCCACTCAACGCCATTGACCACCAAGATGCCGCGGTCCAGCCTGGCATCCGCCATGGAACCAGACACCATCCTCAGAATCCACTCATCCTTGTCCAGATCGACTTTGGTAGGCTGGTCGTTCACTGCCAGAGTGAACTGCTGCGTGGCGAGCGAGTCTCCGACGACCAAGGTCGTCTCGCCGACTGCCGTGGTCACGGCGATCCGGATCGGCATATTGAAGACGTAATTCTGCTGGAGCTGGCTGATGTCGAGCGTAATCGAATAGCCTCCGCCGACCGGATCGGAGCTCCAGGAGTACATGTACTCCGGGAAGCCTTCCTCGTAAATCCACTCATGGAAGAACTGATGAAGATCGCGGCCCGAGACCTGCTCGCAGATGTCTCTGAATTCCTCGGTGGTGCAAGAACCATACTCGTACTGACTGGTGTGGTAGGTCTTGAGGATACTGAAGAAGGTGGAATCGCCCACAACGCCGCGGAGCATGTGAAGCACCCACGATGCCTTATTGTAGCTCAGATTGGAATCAAAGATGCGGTCCCAGTCGGAGAGATCCGGACAATAGATAGTCCCTGGACCCAAGTACTTGGCAGATTGCATCTGCTGTTCGTAGGCGCTCCAGCCATAGGCGTGCTCGGCCCAAAGGGCTTCTGCGTAGGTGGCAAAGCCCTCGTTGAGCCAGACATGATTGAAGGTCTTGCAGGTAATCATGTCTCCCCACCACATGTGGGAAAGCTCATGGCAGACTATGTACTCGGCCCAGGCCCCGAGGCTGGTGCAAGTCTGGTGCTCCATGCCGCCGCTCCAATTGAACTCGGCCTGACCGTATTTCTCGTTGATGAAGGGGTACTGGCCGAAGTAGCCCGCAAAAGCCGTTATCATGTCCGGGACCATGTTGCAGAGCCCCGTGACCGAACTTACGTGGTCGGGATAGATGAAGTTGCGGATCTCCATCGAGTCGGTCGGCGAGTAGTGGTAGTACCTCGAAAACACTGTGTAAGGATATATCGCCACCGATACGAGATAGGTGGCGATGGGGTAGCGCTCCGCCCAGTTATAGGTCTTGGTGCCATCTCCGTTGTCCGTGGTGGACCGTAGCAGCCCGTTGGAGGCCACGATCAAACTGCTTGGGACCCTTATCGAGATATCAACCGAATCGGCCTTGTCATCCGGGTAATCCTTGCAGGGCCACCAGGAGCGGGCCCCAAAGGGCTCGCTCAGACTCCAAATCAAGTCCAGCCCGGCGTGAGTGTCGAAACCGAACGCTCCCGCCGAGGAGGACGGCGTGCCGTGGTAGGTAATGTCGAAGGCGAGGTGCTCGCCGGTCGAGTAGGCCCGGTCCAGCGTAATGGTGAGGATGTCATTGGCATGGGAGTTCGCCAAGAGGCCCCCTCCCACTGCCTTGACCGAGTCGACCACCATGTTGGTGTAAAGGTCCACGTCAACCGAAGAGATCGGGCCAGCCACCACCTGAGCCTCCATCCTGACCGTCCCCGAAACTATCTTCGTGCTGGGAGTCATAGTGAGGTTAAGGTGATAGTAAGAGACATCGTAGGATGCCTGACTGGCCGTCATCTGGGTCTCCCGGGCAGCCATCCTAGCGAAGAATCTGGCCTTCGCCTGGGCAAGCTGCCTGGACACGTCTCCCATCCTTTCAGGCGGGCCCGAGACAGGCTGGGCGAGGGTGACCCCAGCCCACAAGAGGGCGGCAAGCGCAACCAATGACCAAGCCCAGCGACGAGCCGAAGCCTCAAAGATCAAGCGGAACATGTTCTACCCCTTTCCTCGATGCTCCATTGCCGAATGCTGCTGCCGACGGCATGCTACCTTGGCAGGTACACAGCCGCTACGCTCCGTACTTCAGGTGTTCAGATTGACCGCATTTACTCTATTTTACCAAAAAAGGGGCGCGTCCGCAATGAGGCTTATTCCGCAGGGTGCGGGGGCATGTTGACCGGCGTGCGCGGGTCTGGTAGCATACCTGGCCGGAGTCGTGGACCGGCCAGAGGAAAAGCGTGTGAATCCCACATTGGTCAGGAAGGCAATCTATCCGGCCTATCGGGCCGCAAAGCGGGATAAGGTGCTCTCCCTTGGCGCTCGGATGCGCCAAGTCGCAGGGATGGAGGCCGAGCAAATCCAGCAGTATCAGTGGGAAAGCGTGCAGCGCCTTATCACCTATGCAGCCCAGCACGTGCCTTACTATCGCAAGTTGTTCGCCGACCTGGGCGTTCAGGTGAGGGATTTCAAGCAGCTCGCCGACATCACCGCTCTGCCCGTGCTCCGCAAGCGGGACATCCGGGACAACTTCAAGGATCTGCAATCCGAGATCTACCCGAGGGAGCGCCTCCGCTATGACAGCACAGGCGGCTCCACCGGTCACAACCTCTACTTCTACTATGACCAGGCATCGTCGGAGGCCCGGCGCGCGGCCTACGTCGAAATGAATGAATGGATAGGGATCCACATTGGCGACCGCACGGCATACCTATGGGGAACGGCTTTCGATGCCTCAAGCTCCGCCAAGATCAAGCACTGGATAAAGGCCCAGTTCACCAACGAACTGATGCTGTCGGCGTACACCATGGACCCGGTGAGCGTCGAGCTATACACCAGGAGACTCTCGCAGTTCAGACCTCGGGCGATTGTCAGCTACCCCTCAGCGCTCGCTCATTTCGCTCAATCCGCCAAGGCAAGCGGCAAGACCTTGTTCAGACCTTCGGTGGTCGTAGTCTCGGGTGAGACTCTGTTTGACTGGCAGAGGGAAACGATTGAAGAGGCTTTTGGAGCTAAGGTGTACAACCATTATGGCTGCCGCGAATTCGGCGCCATGGCGAGGGAGTGCCGGATACGCGACGGGCTGCACCTGGCCAGCGACCGGCTGCTCGTCGAGGTTGTCCCCGCCGCCAGATCATCCAGCGGAGAGGAGATAAGCGAACTGGTGGTCACTGACCTTGACAACTACGGCATGCCCTTCATCAGATATGCGATCGAAGATGTGGGCGAGATCACCTGGGAGAGGTGCGCGTGCGGGCTCCGCCTCCCGAGGCTTCGGAGCGCCATCGGCAGGACTCTCGACGTGGTCAGGGCTCCCAACGGCAACTTCCTGGGAGGCACCTTCTGGACGATCCTGTTGCGCAAGGTCAAGGGGGTCGCGCAGTTCCAGGTGATCCAGGACAAGCTTGACTCGGTCACCATTGCGATCGTTCCAACGCCCGAGTTCTCGGATGATAGCCGCTCTTACGTCCTCAGCAAGATCCGCGAAGCCTGTGGTCCCGGGCTCGTAGTGCACTTCGACCTAAAGGATAAACTTGAGACCACCGGCGCCGGCAAGCACCGCTTCGTGATTTCCCGCATCGGACTCGGTCCCAACCCCACCCATAAGTAAGAGCCAGGCGAGATCCGGTGACCCGGCACGAATTGCATCCCAGGGGCCTTTGTCGATGCCCTCCCCCGCGGTTCCCAGGGTTTGCGGGGCGCCGCAGCATGTATTATGATCAACTATATTGACCCTGTGATCGACTGATGAGCTGGGCCAGGAGTATCCGTCATGCACACCCCCGGGAATCGGGTTTTGTCGGTGAGCTTGAGCCGACTTTGCGTGCTCTTGATAGCTGTCTTGGGAAGTTCGGTCCAGGGCTGGTGCGCCGGCGATACGCTCACCGTGATCCAGCGCCCGCTGCTCAACATCCCGGCCATAGTGCGGGCTGGGGACACTCTGAATATTCAGTGCGAAGCCCCCTCCGGCACTTCCAATTGGGCGGCCGAGCTGATCCATGGGAAGAGCCTGGTGCCCTTAGCAGTCCTCGAGTCCACTTACGACCCTTCCACGCTCTGGTGGGACCTTAAGGCCAGGGTGCCCGCGGTCCGGCTGTACGAGCTGTATGATCTTGCCGTTGCCGCAAGCGGTGGGACCCAGGACACCACGCGCAATGCCGTCCGGGTGATCCCCGAATTCAAGAACGATTATTACTTCGTCCACATCACCGATCCTCATCTGCCGACTCACCGGTACTACTATGAGGCCGGAGCCGAGACCGACTCCTCCTCGATGGTGGATCTCCGGGAAGTGATCAAGGATGTGAACATCATAAATCCGGAGTTTGTGCTGCTGACCGGCGACCTGGTCAATGAAGGTGAGCTGGAGGACTACCTGGACAGGCACTATTTCAGCCGGGCCCAGCGCCTGCTCACCGAGTTCCAGGTACCGGTTTATCTTACAGCCGGCAACCACGATCTCGGCGGCTGGTACGCCACGCCGCCCCCTGACGGGACGGCCCGTCGCACCTGGTGGAGATTCTTTGGCTGGCAACGTCTGTCGAGCCCACCGTCAGGAGCTCCCTGGTACACGCAGGACTACAGCTTCGACTACGGACCGGTGCACTATGTTGGCCTGGAAGCCTACATCAACTACGACATGTGGCGGTCCGACATCTATGGCGGCCAGAGTTTCACCCAGGCGCAAATGAACTGGCTCGCCGGCGATCTGGCAGCTGCATCGGGAAGCTTGGCTCGGGTATTGTTCTACCACTACGATTTCTCGAGGCAGATCAACCCGGGGAGCCTGGGAATCCAGATGACGCTTGCCGGACATACCCACAGCGATGAGAACGACTTCCTGCCTCCCTACAACATCATCACGCGGAGCGTGTGCGACGGCAACCGGGCTTACAGGCTGGTGCGGGTATCCGGTGGTGTCCTCCATCCTTCGTTTACCATGACCGCCGGGTCCACTGGCGCCAATCTCAACGTCACTTACGCCCCAGCCAACGACGGGACCAACTCCAGCGTCACCGCCAATATCACCAACAACCTCCCTGAGCACTTCGAGCATTCCCAGCTGCGTTTCGTGATGCCGGCTCAGAAGGGATACTACGATGTGGCCGGCGGGACCTTGCTTCAGGTGGACGATTCCGGACCCAACCGGGTCTGCTATGTCGGGGTTGACATTCTGGCTTCCTCGTCGCAGACCGTGTCCATCACGCTGGACACCACGGACCGTGAAGCTCCCCAGGTCACGGTCACCTCTCCCAATGGAGGCGAGATCTGGGACGCGGGCTCGGCTCACGTGATTGCCTGGACGGCCTCCGACGACATCGGCGTCACCTCGGTGAGCATAGTGCTTTCCCTTGACGGCGGGCTCACCTTCAGCGACACGCTGGCCACGGAGGCGGGCGATGAAAGCACCTACACCTGGACCGTGAACGCTGATCCCACAACTGCGGCCCGCATCAAGGTGATCGCCCGCGACGGCGCGGACCATACGGGGGAAGACACCGGAAACGGGGATTTCGAGATTCGCCAGGCTGCTACCAGCGTACCCGGGACCCTGGTGATTGCCGGGACGGCTCCCAACCCGTTCAGCGGACATGCGACCATAAGATTCGGACTGCCGCGTGACGGGGTCGCCGAGATCGACCTTTACGACGTGGCCGGCCATTTTGTTATGAACCTCGTCAGGAGCCCGTACTCGGCCGGATACCATGAGATTGGCTGGGACACCGGTAATGCCGTCGGCGCCGGCGTTTACATCCTGAGACTCAAGCTGGGACGGGACACGGCCACGGCGAAGACCGTGATACCGGGATAACTTCCTAGCGGCGTGGCCTCAAGACGGATGGCCTGAAGAGGCTTAGGTCTGCTTCCTGATCTTCCTCGCAAAAGCAAGATAATCCTTGAAGGAAGGGTCACGGCCCAGCAGAGCCCGCACGGCGATGCGCTCCGCCACAATCTCCCGATCCAACGGGTCAAGAATCGCGGCGTCCAAACCCCTCATCGAGGCAAGCGCCAGCAAGGCCCGGTTGAGCAGGCGCCGCTGGGGAAGTCCGAAGGATACATTGCTGATCCCGGCTACTGTCCCAACCTGGGGAAAACGCTGCTTGATCCGATCGAGGGAGTCCAGGAAGAGCGTGACGGCCTGCTCATCGACACTGACGGGCCTGACCAAGGGATCAAGGAAGATGTCATGGGCAGCAACCCCGGCCCTGGTCAAGACTTCGATCAGGCGACCGGCAATTGCTACCTCCTGCTCGGCGGTGGTGGGGATACCTTGATCATCAAGGCACAGAGCAATCACCCGCGGCCTGTGCTCTTGGATGAGCGGCAGGAACCGCCGCACCCGCTCGGTCTCGCCAGTCAAGGAGTTGAGGAGCGCCTGCCCCTTGTGAAGCCTGAGGCCGGCTTCCATGGCTTCCAAGTTGGGAGTATCGATTGAGAGCGGCACCCTGAGCTTGCCCTGAACGAGCGGGATGATCCACGTCAAGACCTCAGTCTCACGACCCAGCACGGCTGCCGCATTGATATCTATGTAGTCGGCTCCGGCTCGCTCCTGAGCCGCGGCTTCCTTCAGAACGTATGCGGCGTTCCGGTCACGCAAGGCCTCCAGAACCGGCCGCCGGCTCGAGTTCAGTCGCTCGCCTATGATGATCACGGTCCCACCCGGCGCTTACAGCGCCTCCAGCACCTCGGTCACTATGTCGTACTTGCCCAACGGCGGACTTATCTGGATGCCTTGCACCATTCCCTTCACGGCTTGGAGCGTTTCGCGGGCAATCGCTATGCCTTCCCGTCGCGCAGCCTCGGGGCCAGCATCCTGTGCCTTCCTCATTCGCTCCATGGTCGCGGGTGGGACCCGTGCCCCAGGCACTTCGTTGTGCATGAACTCAGCATTTCTGAGGCTGGCCAGCGGCCAGATGCCTGCCAAGACCGGAATCCTCTGGCGATCAATTCGCCTGAGAAACTGCTCGAGCAAACCCAAGTCGAAAACCGGCTGAGTGATCGCGAATTCCGCACCGGCCCCGACCTTGGCCTCAAAGCGCGCGATCTCGTGGTCGAGGTCGATCGCCCCGGGATTGGCTCCGACACCAACCAGGAAGCTGGTGGGCGGCGAGAGCCGACGCCCACCGACGTCGATCCCTTTGTTGAGACAGGCCACCATGCCCACCAAGCCGATCGAATCCACATCGAAGATGGCTGTGGCATCCGGATAGTCGCCCAGCTTGGGAGGATCGCCGGTCACGACCAGCAGATTCCTTATGCCCTGGGCATACATGCCCAGCAAATCCGATTGCATACCCAGCAGGTTGCGATCACGGCAAGTATAATGGAGCAGCGGCTCCATCTTGGCCCGTTCGAGCAGGATGCACGCAAGAATCATGGAGCTCATGCGGGCGCTCGCCCGGGGCCCATCAGGTATGTTGACACAATCGATGCCTCGCTCTTTGAGTGCCCGAGCTGTCTCCACGGCTCCGGTGGGATCTGGCCCTCGGGGAGGCACCACCTCCACGCTGACCACGAAGCCGCCTCCAGCCAGCTTCCGGCCGAGCTCGGACTTGTCCTCAAGTGCTATCCGAGGCTGCTCAGGCTTGGGCTCGGCGACGGCCGCAAGGTGGACCAGCTTCCGCCGGGTCGGCTGGAGAGCCTTTATCGCAGCCCTCATAGCCTTGGTATGAGCAGGTGTAGTACCGCAGCAACCACCCACGATCTTGACGCCGCTCAGGATGAATCGTTTGGCGTACTCGGCCATGTACTCCGGCGAGCACAGGTAGATGTTCCTCCCTTCCACTTCCCGAGGCACCCCGGCGTTCGGCATTGCGGAGAGCGGCAGCTCCGTGACCTTGGCCATTTTCTCAATGCACTCATACATGTGGGCCGGCCCCACGCTGCAGTTGACTCCGACGACGTTGGCTCCCCACTCTTCGAGCTTGCCCGTGAAGACTTCGGGCGTGGTGCCATAGAGGCTATTGCCGTCGTCTTCGATGGTCATCTCGGCGACGATCACGGCGTCCCGGTCAAGCCCCCGAACAGTCTTGATCGCCTGATGAATCTCGTTGAGATCCGAGAAAGTCTCGAGAATCAGAAAATCCACTCCGCCTTCGATAAGCGCCTGCGCCTGCTCGGCGAAGGCGGCCTTGGCGTCCGTGACCGAAAGATGGCCCCAGGGCTCGATCTTGACCCCCAGCGGACCGATCGAACCGGCGACCAGCACTGTTGCCCCGGCCTCGCTCCGGGCCAGATGGGCGCCCGCGCGGTTCACCTCGGCGACCTTGCTCTCAAGTCCGAAGCCTCGCAGCTTGTGCCGATTGGCACCGAAGGTGTTGGTCTCGATGATGTCCGCGCCGGCCGCGACATATGCTCGGTGGACTTCCGCGACTAGATCGGGATTGGCGAGATTGAGCTCATCGAAGCAGCAGTTGAGATAGACACCTTTGGAGTAGAGCATGGTGCCCATGGCACCGTCCGCGAGGAGCACACGCTCGGCGAGCAGGTCCAGCAGTCGTCTGTCTATGGCGCACCTCCTCGCGGCTTGGCCGAGCCCTCAACTATCCAAGCCTGTCTTCCCTCACCGCAGGAAGATCCGCTCGGGATCAACGACGTCCCTGAGGATGCGGATCTCTTCCGCGGTGGGCTTCTCGGTTTCTGTCGCCCGGGAAATCTCGAGGGCAAATCCCGTCGCGTCGCTGACGCCCTCCGGCGTGAGGCCAGGGTGATAGGAAGCTAAGTAAGCACGCCGGGTCTTGTCGTCAAATCGCAGAATGCCCATGGTGGTTACAATGGCAGCCGGCCCACCCCAATCGAGGCTGGAGCGTTTGCGCCCGTCAGCGCCATCAATCCATCCTGGGCTGGTAATGTAGTCAACCCGCTCGGGCAGCCGCCGCTTCTCGTGCCGCGCCATGATCACAGTCCGCTTGGACAAGCAGGCGATGTCGCCGGAGCCGCCGCTCCCGGTGAAGCGCACCGCCGGCCGGTGATAATCGCCGATCGCGGTCGCGTTGATGTTGCCGTAGGCATCGATCTGAGCGCCGCTTAAGAAACCGACGTCAACGTGGCCCGCTTGGAGAATGGTCGTGAAGATCTCGAACAACCCACCGGCTGTGGACGCCAGTCTCATCGCGCGGCAATCACCCACCGACATGGGGAGATGTTTAAGCTGGGAATCCACGGTGCCGGCCTCGAAGATGATCACGCACTTGGGAGCATGGGTGTGCTGGGCCAGCATCGAACCGAGCATGGGGAGCCCGGTCCCCGCAAAGACGATCTCCTTGTCCTTGATCTCACGCGCCGCCGAGACCGCCATCAATTCGGTCAGAGTGTAATCGTCGGAGTATTTTCGGGTCATCTACAGGTCTCCTTGCTGGGATCTCGTCATCGGGATTGCCTACAGCCTCCGCTTGAGGGTCGGGTTGTAACCGAGTGTCGCATCGGCAGCAAGCTTATCCAGCCGCTTGGCGCCGCCCACGCGCTCCAGGTAAGCCTTGTGGTCCTTCACCCCGTAAACGAAGTCGTTCAAGTAGCTTTCGAAGGTCTTGGCGTCCTTGGCCCTATCGTGGTAGATCGCCAGCTGCTCGGGATCGTAGTCATAGTATTTGTAGCAAGCGTAAGGATGGGCCCCGTAAGGCACTTCGACGACGTGATCCACCCTAAAGAACGGGATCTGGTTGCGCTCAGCCTCCGCCCTCAGCTGGTTGGCATCCACCACCTCTTCGCATGTGACGATCAAGGTGCGGGCGCCAAGCGCCTCCTGGACATCGCCAAAGCTCTGGCCCAGAATTCGCACTGTGCCATCGGACCCGACCTGCTGGGCGTGCAGCACGCAGAAATCCGCATTGATCGCCGGGACCAGCACCAGGTTCTCGTGAGTGAAGGGGCACTCCATGGTATGGAACTTGGCGGACGCTATCTTGGGGTTGGCCGCCCGCGTGGTCTGCGGGAAGCCCTCGCGCTTCAGGAGGTCTGAGCCGAACATGGTCTTGGTCGGCAAGAAAGGAAGGCCCAAAGCCCCAGCAGAGAAGCGCAACACCATGGCAAAATTGCTGTAGTCCTCCCACTCAATCGCACCTTCCTCAATCGCACGCCTGAGGCACGGGCCTATGGTCCCAAACGCCTCGTCAGCTTCGTAGGCGATCTCGATTCTCGCGACACATCCCGCGCCGATCAGGATATCCAGGTCCCCGCCGGGCGAATGACCGTAAACATGGAGGTTGCGCTTCTTCTGGCGGATCATCTCGTAGATCAAGGCCATCGGGTGGCGCTGGACAGTAAAGCCGCCGAAGGCGATGTGCGCCCCGTCGGGAATCATGCGGACAACTTCCTCGAGCGATGTGAACTTCTCTGGCATAGTGAGGTATCTCCTCTTGTGGTGATGTCGCCCGTCTGTGCTACTGACTATAAAGACCATATCCGGGTTTGAAATTCCAGCAGATTGTCGGCGGGCCCGTGGCGCGGGTGACGGTCCGGAGTTGACTCGCCCCACGCAGGGGTGTAGGATTGGGCCTGCGTTGGGGGAGCTCGGTAGGCCGGGCTGAGAGAGCGAGCAATCGCTGACCCCTCGAACCTGATCCGGACAATGCCGGCGGAGGGATGCGCTCGCTACGAGATCTTCCTCCGCTGTGCGCACGCTGTCCTGACCAGGTTCTAGCCGACCGAATTGGTGGAGGTGTTCCCGATGGCAGAAGGCACGACTGGCAAGCCAGGGACTGGCGGCTTGATCCCTCGAGCCAAGTTCCCGGCGGTGGGCAAGATCTCGCCGGAGTTCTTCGATGAGGTCATATATCCGCGACTGGGCGCCGCGAGGCCCGAGGTAGTGGTCTCACCCCAGCACGGGGTGGACTGTGGCGTTGTCAAGATCGGGGATGGCCGGGTAATGGTCGTCACCACTGACCCCATCTTTATCGTGCCCGAATACGGCTTCGAGCGAGCGGCTTGGTTTGCCTGGCATATCCTGGCTTCGGATGTCACCACCAGCGGGTTTCCGCCAGCGTACGTGATCGTCGATTTCAACTTGCCCCTGAAGATGACCGAAAACCAATTCGCTACCCTCTGGGAGGTCTTTGACCGCGAGAGCCGCAAGTACGGCGCCCAGGTAATCACGGGCCACACTGCAAGGTACGTCGGCACGGACTATCCCATGGTTGGAGGGGCAACTTTCATTGCTGTCGGGCCCGAGGACAAGTACGTCCATCCCGGCATGGCTCAGCCAGGCGACACGATTGTGGTCACCAAAGGTGCAGCGATTGAGGCAACCGGCATCTTCGCCTGCGCCTTCCCGGAAACCATAAGGCAGCACCTCGGAGAAACCGTTCTCCGGGAGGGGCAGGAGATCTTCTTCAAGATGTCAACGGTTGACGATGCGATCACGGCTGCGGGCATCGGGGTTCGTGAGCAAGGCATCACGGCCATGCACGACGCCACCGAGTGCGGCGTGATCGGAGGCCTCTTTGAGATCGCCCAGGCTTCTCGTACCGGCATAGCGGTGGACGTGGACAAGGTCCCCGTGCCGCGGGCTGCTGGGGCTATTTGCAAGCACTTCGGAATGGACCCGCTCACATCGATAAGCGAAGGAACCTTGTTGATTGCTGTCAAGCAGCGCAAGGCCGAAACCCTGCTCGCGACCCTGCGGGCGAGGGGCATCCAAGCTGAGGCCGTGGGTGAGATCCTGGCGCGAAAAGAGGGCTTCCGGATGATCCAAGACGGCCAAAGCAAGCCCCTTGAGCATCCCAGGGTAGATCCGTTCTGGCCAGCGATGGACCGGGCGATGCAGGCGGGCCTGAAGTAGCCCCGGAAGGCTTGAGATCTCCGGCTTGCGTCCCGGGCGCGGTGTGCCCGGTGATGCTATGTCTGGAAGAGATACTGCAGCTTGAGGAAGTACTGCCGGCCGGCCAGGGACCAATCTCGAGCACCGGCCGTCCCCTCCTCGCCCTTTTGGTAATCCTGCGTGGAGCCAATGTAGAAGATCGAGAAGGGGCTGACCTGGTACGTCACTAGCGGATCCACCTGCCAGGTGTTGCGGCTGTCATCGTACTGGAAGACGATCCGGGCGGAGAGCTCACGGAGCACTTGGGCCGTCAGCTTCGACCTGAAGATCGTTTGTTCGAAGAGCTTCTCCCCGGTATTGACATCATCGCTCCCAATGTGGTTGTAGGAGAGAGTCGCCGACAGGCGATTTGTGGGCTTGAGAGTGGCCGAGCCCCCATAGCAGAGCTGCTTGCCCACCGTCAGCTGCCAGCGGGCAATGCGGTGACCATAGCTAATGTTGGCTGAGCAGGCAAGG
>DATKKY010000329.1:0-4823 GCA_035542695.1 bacterium
ACCCCCTTGTCAAACACCGAGGATACTCAGCATCCCTACCCGGTGGTCGCAACCATCACAGCTGCCGGGACTTTGAACCCCGATTCGCTGCGGGTCTATTACTCGACGGGCACAGGTTGGACCGGTCTCACCATGACCGCTACCGGCAACCCCGACGAGTATGAAGCGTTGATCCCCGCTCAGTACGGCGGGACCTTCGTCAATTACTACATCCTTGCCGAGGACACCGAGGGCAACCGGGTGACCGATCCGGCCTTAGCGCCGACAACCTACCATACGTTCTTTGTGGGCACCATCACCACCTTCTTCGCCGATGACTTCGAGGCCGACCGGGGATGGACGGTGGGTGCGGCCGGTGACAATGCGACCACCGGCATATGGGAGCGATGCGATCCCCAGGGCACCTTGGCCCAGCCGGAGGACGACCACACGCCCGCGCCCGGGGTCAATGCTTACATCACCCAGTGTGCGGCGGGCACCAGCCAGGGGAGCTATGACGTGGATGGGGGCAAGACCACCCTGCTTTCACCGGTCTTCGACCTTAGCGGGTATAGCCGGGCCTCCGTCAGCTACTACCGCTGGTACTCCAACGACACCGGGTCGTCACCGGGCCTAGACTACTGGGTGGTGGAGATAACCAATGACGGCACCACCTGGGTCAAGCTCGAGAATACCAATATCTCCAATCGCAGTTGGGCTCTCGAAACCTTCAACATCGGAGACTACGTCAGCCTGACCAACCAGGTCCGCTTCCGCTTCATCGCAAGCGACTATGACCCGGGCTCGATTGTGGAAGCTGGAGTCGATGACTTCTCGATCGTGACCTACGAGAACTCTATGGCGGGCACACCGGTGGCCGACCACCAGCCGCCGAGGCTTGAGCTTGCTCAGAACGCGCCCAACCCCTTTGGGTCGGAGACCTCAATCCAGTTTTCGGTTCCGGCGCCGGGGCGCGGCGTGACCCTGACGATCTACGATGCAACCGGACGGGTGGTCAAGACCTTGCTTAAGGGCGAGAAGGTCGCTGGTGCCCGGACGGTCCAGTGGGATGGCACTAATACCCTCGGCGAGCACGTCGCTGCCGGATTCTATTTCTGCCAGCTCCAGGCAGGAGAAGACAGCCGGATCCGCAAGATCGTGCTGATGCGGTAGCAGGCTAACTGCCCCGGCGTGCTTTCTGGCTTGAATGTCGGAGCGGTTGCTGGTACAATTGACGGCGCTCGGGTAGAGGATCTCGAGCGTAATGGCAAGGTTTCGGGGGATTTTCACAAAGGAGGGGACATGCCTAGGAAGGCCTCATTTGTCCTTGCTGTGTTTTTCGCTATTGCTGTGCTGTTTTCACTATCCTTGCCGGCGTGGGCTTTCAACCCGACCGATGCCTCCGCCCGGTGGGAGGTGCCCAAGCCGGGCGAACCTGCCCAGACCACCTGGCAGGCCTACAATGCCTTAGAGCCGGGCGCACCTTACGCGGCTCCCGCGCAAGCCTTTGTAAGCCGCTACGGGGGCACTTGGCAGTACCAGGTCAATCAGAGAACCGGCACTTATCACCATCTCTACGGAAGTGGCATTGACCTTGGAGTGACCCTCAAGTCTGAGCAAGAGGTCGAGGCCTTAGCCAGGGATTTCATCAAAGCTAACCCGGCTCTATTCGGCGTGAGCAACGACAATCTCAGGGTACTGTCGTGCACCCACGCCCTCGGCAAGTGGGCCATCATCTTTGAGCAGACCTACCACGGAATCTGGGTCTGGGGCGGCCGCGTGCACCTGGTTTTCACCGAATCAGGGCGGCTCTTCGAGCTGGGCTCAGACATCTATCCCAACGTAGACATCTCGACGACCCCGGCCCTGGGCGAGCCCGAGGCTCTGAGTATCGCCAAGGGCGACCTGGAATTCCGGGAGGGGCTGGACAAGGTCAATTATCACGAGCTCTTGATTCTGCCCATCGAAGTGGGTGAGGAAGGCCTCGAGTACCGCTTGGCCTACCGCTTCGATCTCAAGACGGACGAGCCGCTCGGCCTTTGGGCGACCTGGGTTGACGCCCAGAAGGGCGATATTCTGTGGCGCGAGAATCACATACGCTTCACTGACTTCACCGGCCACTCCCAGGGCAACATCGAGTGGGACAGCTACTGCAACGGGGCGACGATCGGTTACCCCATCAAGAACATGCGAATCTCGATCGCCGGCGTCGGCACTGCCAACACCAATGCCAGCGGCGACTTCACCTTGACCTACGGCGGCACCGACTCCAAGACCCTCACGGCTGAGTTCCGCGGCCCTTATCTCAATGTGAACCGGGCAAGCGGCACCGATGCTTCCCATACCGGCACCATCACGCCGGGCACGCCGTACACCGTTAATTGGACGGACACCAACTGCATCCCCAGCGAGCGTGACGCCTTCGTCTACGCTAACAAGATTCACGACTGGATCAAGATGGTCGATCCGACTTTCACGGCCCTGGACTACGAGATGATAGCGGTGGTCGAGGGCACCACCGGTTACTGCCCGGGGAACGCCTGGTGGGATGGCACCAACATCAATTTCTGCGCCCAGTCCACCACCTACGGCAACACCGCCCGGATGTCGGATGTCGTGTTCCATGAGTACACTCATGGCATAACCGATGGGATTTACGGATCGAGCCCGATCAACCTGGACTGCAACGAGGGCAATTCTGACTTCGGAGCCAACCAGCTGACCCGTGAGAGCATCATCGGCCTGGGGTTCTATCTTAATAACTGCACCTCGGGTATCCGCGACTCCCACAATACGCTCCAGAATCCCTGCAGCGACGAGGCTCACATTTGTGGCCAGGTGATTTCCGGCTTCTTCTGGGACTCCTGGCAGGCGCTGCTGGCAGCCTATCCGCAGGCGGTGGCTGACAGCTTGGCCCGATCCTGCTGGCACTATGGCCGCAAGATGGGTCTGCCCTCAAACATGGTGGACCAGGTTCATTGGACGTTCGTGGCCGATGACAACGATGGCAACCTGGCCAACGGTACTCCTCACTACGACCAGTGGTGCCTCGGCGCCACCAATCATGGTTTCACTTGCCCCACCATCACCGTTGGGGTGACCATCACTCACACGCCGCTCGGAAACACCAGCGACACCGTCAATCCTTATCCGGTGACCGCGGTGATCACGTCCACGGGAGGAACGATAGTGGTTGACTCGTGTCGCGTGACTTACCGCATCGATGGCGGCGCCTTCTCGAGCGTGCCCATGACCGCGACGGCGAACCCGAATGAGTACGTGGGTTACATCCCGGCCCAGCGGGCATGCTCCAAAGTCGAGTACTACATCTACGCCGCCGATACCGGTGGCTACCACAAGACCAGCCCGGCGGGGGCACCGACTTCGCTCTATCCTTTCCTGGTCGGTTATCAGATCGCCTTCACCGATGATTTCGAGACCGACAAGGGTTGGACCGCGGGTGTAACTGGTGACAATGCTACCACTGGTGTCTGGGAACGCTGTGCCCCACAGGTGACGACAGCTCAGCCTGGCGCGGACCACACCCCAGACCCCGGCACCAAGGCCTACATCACTCAGTGCGCGGCAGGCACCAGCCAGGGAAGCTACGATGTTGACGGCGGCAAGACCACGCTGCTCTCACCCATCTTCGACTTGAGCGGGTACACCCAGGCTACCCTCAGCTATTACCGCTGGTACTCCAATGACACTGGCTCCTCGCCCAATCAGGACTACTGGGTGGTGGAGATCACCAGCAACGGCACCACCTGGGTCCAGCTGGAAAACACTAACGTATCGAACCGCAGCTGGACTCTTGAGTCGTTCAACGTCGGCAGCTACGTCAGCCTGACCAACCAGGTCCGGGTCCGCTTCATCGCCAGCGACTACGAGCCGGGTTCGATCGTCGAGGCCGGCGTAGATGACTTCTCGATCACCAGCTGCAGCCGGCCTAGCGACACCCAGCCGCCGTCAGTCGCCGTGGCTCTGCCCAATGGCGGCGAGCAGATCATTGGCGGCAATGGCGCCACGTACCAGATCAAGTGGCACGCTACGGACAACGTCGGCGTCACTCTCACCAAGATCCTCTTCTCCACGGACGGCGGGGCGACCTATCCGGACACGCTAGTGAGCGCTGCGCTTGACTCGACCTGGACGTGGATAGTGCCTGACATCAGCAACACCACCTGCCGGATCAAGGTGCTTTGCTACGATGCGGCCATGAACGTCGGAAGCGACCAGTCCGATGCCAACTTCGAGATCGTCAGTGTATCTGGCGTGCCAAGCCTGACGGGCATTCCTCGCGAGGTCGTGCTCTCGCAGAACCGGCCGAGTCCGTTCGCGGAGGCGACCGAAATTGACTTCGGTCTGCCGAAGGCTGCGGCCGTGTCACTCAAGGTGTACTCGATCGACGGGCGGCTGGTGGCAACGCTGGCAGACGGCGTCTTCCAGAGCGGCTATCACCGCGTCACATGGATGGGCATGGATTCAAGGGGCCGGAAGGTATCGCCGGGCGTATACTTCTACAGACTGGATACCGACGAGCAGGCCCTGACCCGTAAAATGATGATGGTCAAGTAAGCACGGACTTGTATGGAGATCAGCCCGCCATTGGTGGGCTGAATGAAGCGGCCGGGGTGATTAAGTGGCTGTCGCCCCGGCCGCTCTGGCTTCACGCGAGGCTATTTCTTGAAGAACATGTAGGCAGCCAAGCCCACCAGGATTACCGCGAAGATGCGTTTGAATTGGGCTGTTGACACGTGTTCCACCAGCCGCGCCCCGAGCTGCGCTCCGATGATCCCTCCCACACCGAGTATCGCACCCACTTTGTAGTCCACGTTGGCCAG
>DATKKY010000330.1:0-5934 GCA_035542695.1 bacterium
GCACAATCCTGGCAGAACTCGGGCACGGTCCCAATGAAATCGCGCAGGAAGCGGTGCTTGATAAGATGGTTGAAGCTCGCCTCGAGCAGGCTACCCAGGCTCACGGGCGAATGGCTGCACACCTTGAGATTGCCGGCCGGATCAATGGCGAACGAGGTGTTGGTAGTGTCGCCCACCATGCAGAAGCCAGGCGTAATAGTTTCATATCTTGCCAGGTCCACCAGGCACGGCAGGATGGGCGTCGAGATCGAGACCGCTATGGGATAGCGCCGCGCCAGCTGGTCGGCCGCGTCGAGCGCACTCTGGAGCTGGTCCGGCGTGGGCATCAGGTCCCGCCAATCCCCGAGCGCTGCGCCCCCGGGCACGAATCTCCCCAGAGCTACGTTGCGCACCCCCAAGAGCACGTTGAGCTCGAGCGCGCCTCGGAAGGAGGAGATATTGCGGCTGGTACCGACGAAGAAAGTGTAGACCGTTGCCTGCTTGTTCCTCAGGTTCAAGATGCCTTCAATCGCCCGGTCAAAGGCTTCGCTACCCACCAGCCCATTATGAAGCTCGCGCTGGTCACTCAAGAGCGAAACCTGGAAGACGTCAACCCCTTCGGAGACGCATCTGTCGGCAAGCTCGGGCGTCACCAGGGTGCCGTTGGTCACAAGCCCGACGCGCACCCCGCGCCGCTTGATGGCCCGGATGATCTCAAAGATGTCCTCTCGCAGCAGAGGTTCGCCCCCCGAGAGCATGATCTCGTTCGGCCCGGCCTCCGCAATCAGCTTGTCCACCAGCTTGAGGACGTCGGGGGTCGCCATCTGCCCGCCCGCGGCTGCGCCAACTCCAGCAGCATCAGCCCGGGACCGGCCGGCAGGTTCTTCTTCGATCTTCCAGGGGTTGTAACAGAACCGGCAGTGGAGATTGCAGGCTCTGGAGAGCTCAAGCGTGAAACTCAGCGTTTCGGGTCTCCCGATCACCCCACGCTACCTCATAAGAGCAGCAAAACGGCAAGAGGGAATGCGCACGCAGCACAACTCTCAATCGGCTAGAATCAGGTAACGAATTCAGCCCCGCGCTAAATATGAGGCATGAAGCACAGCCAAGGCTTGGTAGCGACTTTGTCCTCAAGCTCTTCCACTTCAAGCTCCTCGAGAAGCTTCTTGCGGAGCTCATCATTCTTGAGGGCGTCCAGGATTAGCTCCTTGCTCATTCACGTCACCACCTTCCGATACAAACTCGGGTCATGCATTGCCAGAACTGCGCGCTGCTGTGCTGCATCCCCTCTTGCTCTGCCAATTACCTCGACGGCCTCCAGTTTACACCCCGTCAAGGCGACATTCAACTAATAAGGGAGGGTGGCCCTCAGCCCCCGTCGTTACGCAAATCGGTTCCTACAGACTAGGGTATGGCTGGCCTGAAGCAAATCCAAGGCTTCGCCGCTACCCTGTCTTCCAGCTCCTCAACCTCGAGATCTTCCAGAAGCTGCTTCCTCAGCTCGTCATTGCTGAGGGCTTCCATGATCAGATCTTTGCTCATCCCGACCACCTCCTCCTAGAGGATTTCCACCAACCGCTCCGATCCCGAGGGTTGCGAGCCACCTCCCTCCCAGTCCGCTCTATATCGCTATGCCGAACTTCGCACAGAATTTCTCAAGATACTTGGCCTTCTCATCGAGTGAGTCGCTCTTGATGTAGTAAAAGCCTTCGAAGATATCCGGGTGTTGCCGGATGATGGTCTGGAATTCCTGCGGGATGCTGCCCGGCTTGCCCGACATGCCCGGCGCGATGTTGCCCAGCGATGCGAACACCGAGCACAGCCGCTCCGAGAATTCGATCTGGTCGCGGTACTCGATCCCCAGCCGCGAGAGCGGCATCGGCGAGAGCAACTTGAGTCCCGCCATCGCTCCCAGGTGCCACATCGAGACAATGCTGAAGATAGTGCTCTTGAAATCCTCCATGGTTTCGAAGGGGAAGCCCCAGATGTAGGAGGTGACTATCCGCTTCAGGTGCTTGGTGGCCATCTCGACCTTCTCGGTCGCTTCCTGAATCGTGAACCGCTTGCTGATCTTGGCCAGCACGTCATTGGAACCGGACTCGATCCCCAAGAAGATGGCATCGCAGCCTGCCTGAGTCATCCTTGCGAGCAGGTCGTCATCCAGCTTGTCGATTCTCGAGAGGCAAGACCACTTGAGGTCTAGGCCCCCCATCTCGTCGACGAGAGCTTCGGTGCGGCCCCGGGCCAGGGTGAAGGTATCATCCGCAAGACTTACCCGATCTCGCCCATAGGTATGTCGCAGGAGATCCAGCTCGGCGACCACGCCGCCCACGCTCCTGAGGTACACCCGGTTGTCCCACAGCGGGCCGACATCGCAGAAGGCGCAATTGAGAGGACAGCCCCTGCCGGTGACAATCGAAACGCTGGTGTAGGCCGTCATATCCACGGCGTGATAGGCCGGCAGGGGGATGGCATCCAGGTCCCGCATCCGGGCCCGCGGCGGATTCTCGACGGCCGTGCCGGTGCCGCGCTTGGACATCTCGCGTCCCGCGCTTCTCACGGCAGCGCGCCCGCCGTCCCCGCGGTGAGCGAGCCCCTTAACTCCCGAGAGGTCTCCGCCGTCCCGCAGCGCTCCGAGGAGCTCCACGATGGTCTCCTCTCCCTCACCCCGGGCCACAGCATCTACCCATGGCATCGCCTCCACTATCGCCCGCGCCACGCCCGATGGCCCCGGTCCCCCAAGAATGATGTGGGCATCGGGATGGCGCTCCCGGAAGAGCTTGGTTCCGAGCAGGACGAAGGGAAGCATCGAGACCATGCAGCTTATACCGACAATCGGAGCCGGATCGGCCAGGAATTCCACCAGGGCATCCGGCGCGAGCGGCTTGGCATGCTTCAAAGCGAAGAGCTGGTAGTCGCGAAAGTCCACCCGATAGCCTGCCCGCTCGAGGGCGGAAACCAGATAAAGGCAGCCCAGAGGAAGATAGACGTCCAGCTGCTTTTCCACCTCGGAAGGCAGGGGAAGCGACACGTTTACCAGAGTTATGTCGGCTCGCTTCATGCTTGCGTTTCCCTCGCTGCCGGCTCGATCCAGTCCGAGGCCTGCCAGTAACGCGCGAGCGACCGCACGATGCGCGTCTTCTCGCCCAGGTTCTCAGTCTGAAACCAATAGAAGGATGGGAAGATCCGCGGGTAGGTTTGAATCAGATCGGTCACTCTGGCCGGATAGCCTGCAATGTGAAAGGCCTCGGCACCCGAATGGGCACCGGGCTCGTCGAACCAAGTCAGGTGCTGGCCATGTTCGTGATAGAGCGGCATCATAGGGAACGGCGCCAGCCGGCTGAGCCGGGCATCCACGCCAAGCTGCGAGAGATAAACCGCGAGCAGCAGCGTCTGCATCAGGTCGGCCTCGGTCTCGAAGGGGAATCCCCAGATGAAAGAGGCGACGGGCTTCATGTACTCAAGCGTAGTGTGGAGCGCTTCCACGGCCTCAGCCACAGCGAAGTCCTTCTTCACCTTCTCTAACACCCCGTCGGAGCCCGATTCGATTCCAAAGAACATGGCTTCGCAGCCCGCCCGGGCCATCTCGGCCAGGAGCTCCCGCGTGATCAAGTTGACCCTGCCTGTAGCTGACCACTTGACATCCAGCTTGGCCCGCCTAAGCTGCTCGCAGAATTCCATCACCTTCTCTTGACTGAGGATGAAGGTCTCGTCGGTGAACTCGAACCGGTCGCGGCCATACTTGGTCTTGAGATACTCGATCTCGTCGATCACGCTCTCGACGCTGCGCCGGACATTCCGCCGCGACCACATCGGCGCGACATCGCAGAAGGTGCAGCGATATGGGCAGCCCCGCGAGAAGACAACGTTGATCATGGGGTAGTTGCCGACGTCAACCGCGTCGTAAAGCGGAAACGGCAGGCTGTCGAGATCCTTGAGCCTCTCCCGCGGCGGATTGACGCGTGCCTGGTCGCCCTTCCGGTAGGCAATCCCTTGGACCTCCTCCAGGCCCGCTCCGTCTCCCCCGGCCAGATGCTCCATCAGGTCGAGCGCGGTCGCCTCGCCCTCGCCGGCGGCTACGATATCAATGAAGGGGAAAGTTTCGATCAGCTCCCGCGCCACACCGGTAGGGCCTGGGCCTCCCAGGATTACAGTCTTTTCCGGGTGCCGCGCCTTGAGGTCGGCCAGGGCAGCGACCACGAAAGGCAGCGTATCACTAAGGCAGCCAAGCCCGACGACGCCCGCCGCACCATCTAGAGAAGCAGCCAGGGCGGCGGGATCGAGATCGCGGTAGCAGCCGATCGCGTAGTCGCGGAAGTCAACCCGGTAGCCGTGCTGCTTGAGCACCGCTGCAACATAGAGCGCCCCGGAGGGCACGGTGCGAGGATTGCTCACACCCACGCTCGCCAGCGTGATATCGGCTGACCCGTTAGCGCGCTTACGGCTCATCGCAGCACCTGCTCATGATGATACCCGCCCCGCACCCGTTCACTGGTCGTGACCTTCGTCCAGCGCGATGGCCTTTCTCATGTATGCTTCAGCCTGGGCCTCATCTCCGCGCTCATAGTGGGCCAGGGCCAGCTTGCGAAGCGTACGGGAATGATCCGGATCAAGAGCGACCGCGCGTTCCAGCACCCGGACAGCATCCTCGAATTGGCGGGTCTTGAGGTAGAGGGTGCCTAAATTCCGCAGGGCCGACAAGAGCTCGGGATTGGCCTCGAGCGCCCGGCGAAGTTCTTCAGAGGCGCGCTCGACGTCTCCGCCCGCCAGACAAGCGGTCCCGAGATTGACGCGCAGCTCGGCATCTCCCGGCCGAAGTTCGACCGCTTGCGCGAAGTGAGAGATCGCGTCCGCATACTGACGCATAGTGTAATACGTGCTGCCAAGTCCGCGGTGGATCATTGAGACCTGAGAGGAATCGCCGCAGCCTTTGAGCGCCCGCTTCAATTCCGACACAGCCTCGCCGTGCCGCCCCCGCTGGGCCAATACCACCCCCAGCGCGTAACGGGCCCACCCGTAGTCCGGCCTGGCCTCACAAGCCCGCCTGAGCGCCTGCTCAGCCTCGTCCAGCCTGCCCAGCACGGCCGAACACGCGCCGAGGGCATAATCAGCCTCAGCACTGCCGGCGCGGTCTCCCAGCGCGAGCCTAAACTCGGTAAGCACCTTCTCGAGCACGGTGGCCCCCGTTCAGATCACAGGTTGTCCGACGAGAAGGAACTAAGTTGGCTTGGAATGTCCTGACAGCTAGAATTAAACCACATAGGCTAGCCGATGTCAAGGCGGGCAAGAGCTCCGTAGGTTCTCAAGTGAATGCCGCAACATCTTGACACTGCGGACGTTAGACTATTCAATGGCAGAGACGATGAAGGCCGCCAGCTTGAAGACCACGAAGACCACGAGGCCCACCGAGTAGGCCCCGGCGGTGAGCCCATAGACAAGGTAGATTCGCCGCTCCCGCCGGGTGAGTTCCCGTGGCGAACGAGCCCTCAGCCCGAGTAGGGCACGGACCTCTGACCCAAGATAGGCAAACGCCCGCTTGCGCAGATTGGGAATCGCCAGGTAGTCACTCAACAGGTAATAGCCATCCAGCTTGATCAGGGGATTGAAGTTGAAAAGGGCCGTGAGACCCGCGAGAGCGATGGTCATGGCGCAAGCACGGCTCAACCAGGTTGCAGCCGGCAAGAAAGCCCAGACAATCGCGGCGAGCGCATAGAGCACTATCTGAAAAATGGTCCCCGCCGCCGAGACCCACAGCCGTTTGGCCTTGTCGCCAAAAAGCCAGGCATCGCTGACGTTGCAGTAGAAAGCTGGCAAGAAGTAAATCAGCAGGAAACCCATTTCGTGGACCTCGCCGCCATAGTATTTGCAGGTGGCAGCGTGAGCAAGTTCGTGCAGCACCGTGACCACCATGGCCACCAGCACGAAGGTCGGAATCATCGCCGGGCGGAAGAGGTC
>DATKKY010000331.1:0-11247 GCA_035542695.1 bacterium
AGCAGGGTCTGGAGGTGAAGCCCAAAGGGCGCGCCGACCGCCTTCCACTGGAAGAGCCACAACGGAAGGAGCGCCGCGATCGTGGCCGCCAGGAAAAGCGCCGCCGCCTTGAGCCGACTCTGCGGGGCGCGGAAGAGCAGCACCACAAGGAGCGCCGCCAGCATCGAGTATAAGTCATCTCTGAAATAGATGGCCAGCGCCAGCAGCGCTGCGCCGGTGAGCAGGTCTCGCCTCAAGCCACCACCAGAGCTCGCCTCCCGTAAGAACCGCATCACAAAAACCAATGCCCAGACCACCAGACAGACCGCCAGCGTGTGTTCCCAGAAAGTCTCGCTGTAGAACCAGATGGGAGTTGCGAGCCCTGCAATCAGGATCGCATAGGTCTTGGCCCGCCCTCCCGCCTCCAGCGTATCCATGAGCTTGGCAAGCCCCGCGAGCATCACAACCGAGGCCGCCAGCGGAAGCACGTACAAGCCGGGCCAGCCCAGCAGCCGGAAGAAGGGCGAGGCGACGGTCGGGAAGACCGGCGAATAGAGCGAAAAAAGCCGGCCATCCCTCACCACTCCAAACGGAGATGAGATCGGGGCGTGGCTCAGACTCGGGTCGACGGCACTGCCCGCCCAGGGGATCGAGTAGTCCCGGTAGTTGCTGGCGATAATGCCTTGAAGCAGGATCAGCCGGTTGCCGTTGTCATTGATCCAGATGCCGTGAAGCGGTAGCAACGCCAGCGTCACCAGGTAAACCGCGCTCACCAGGATGAGAGCCCTGAGCGGTGACGCCAGACCCCGAGCCAGCACCCGACGAGGGCGGTGAAGTGGCACCGAGACGGAAAACATGCGGATATTCTACCGCCCCGGGCACCCAAGTCAAACCCGAAGTCAGGCGACGCCAACGCCGGGGCTAGAATTGCTGTTCATACCGTTTCGGGTCGGCCTCTCCAGGCGGCCGGTGAACCCAGTAGGTATCGCCAGTTCCGTGCCCCGGAGGCCGGAGGAAGCCGCGGCCAAATAGCCGGGCGACGAGGCCGATGGGAGTAAATCCTATATAGAAGAGAATGCCCAGGATCACGCGCGTCATGAACCAGCCCAGGACTACGGCCAGGCACATCCACGCTTTGTGGATAGGCTTGAGCGCGCTCGGAACCGCCAGGCCAAGCAAGACGAGGAGCGCGCCGAAGCCGAAGCAATAGGGATAGCCGCCCCGGCCCCGCCACAGCAGGAGGCCTCCGAGCACGGCGAAGGCTATCCCGACCGTGATCCCAAACTTCCGGAGCTCCTTCCGGCCGCCCTTAATCTGCCTCAACTCATCGAGCATCGTGCTGGGCTCCTAGTCCAGTTCGAACTGGGTCTTCCAATCCACATCTTTGGCAAGGGGCCGCTGGTCGGCTTTGGCGAGCAAGAAGTTTCCGACAAGCAGATAATCCATGTTGGTCCGCATGAAACACAGATAGGCATCTTCCGGACTACAGACTATAGGTTCACCCCTGACGTTGAACGAGGTGTTGATGATCACGTGACAGCCGTATTTCTCTCCGAATCTCTTGATCATTTTGTGATAGATCGGGTTGTCCTCTCGGCTGACTGTCTGGATCCGCGCGGAGTAATCTACGTGAGTGACTGCCGGGATCGTGGAGCGGACCACGTGAAGCTTGTCCAGCCCGAAGCGCCGCTCCTCATCCTCGGTCATGGTCCTGCAGATGTCCTTCCTGACAGGCGCGACCAAGAGCATGTAAGGACTTCTACGGTCGAGATCGAAATACTCCGAGGTCTTCTCTTCTATAACCGTGGGCGCAAACGGCCGGAAGCTCTCCCGGAATTTGATCTTGAGGTTCATGGTCTCCTGCATCTTGGGCGAGCGCGCATCCCCGATGATCGACCTGTTGCCCAGGGCTCGAGGCCCGAACTCCATCCGGCCCTGGAACCAGCCAACCACTTTCTCCTGTGCTATGAGGTCGGCGACGCGGTCCGGAATCTCGTCATCGCCCAGTTCGGTGTAAGGTATCTTCTCCCGGGTGAGAAATTCCAAGATGTATTCGCGGTCGAAGCTGGGTCCGAGATAGGAAGCCTGTTGGGAGTCTTGCCGGCCATCGGCCGTGCGGCTGTTGCCGAGGTAATCGTGCCATACCAAGAGCGCAGCCCCCAGCGCACCGCCAGCATCGCCAGCCGCGGGCTGAATCCAGATGTTCTCGAACGGGCCCTCGCGCAGGATTCTGCCGTTGCCCACGCAATTTAGGGCGACTCCGCCAGCCAGGCACAGGTTGCGCTGCCCGGTCTCCTTGTGAACGTGGCGGGCCATGCGCAGCATTACTTCCTCGGTCACGTCCTGAAGCGACCGCGCCACATCCATATGCCGCTGGGTCAGGGCCGACTCGGGCTTGCGGGGCGGCCCTCCGAAGAGCTTGTCGAACCGGCCGTTGGTCATCGTCAGGCCGGTGCAGTAGTTGAAGTACTTCATGTTCATCTTGAAGGAGCCATCGGGCTTGAGATCAATCAGCTCGGAGAGAATCAGGTCTTTGTATCTCGGCTCCCCGTAAGGCGCAAGCCCCATGACTTTGTATTCCCCGGAGTTGACTCTGAAACCAACGTAATAAGTGAAGGCCGAGTAGAGCAGGCCCAGCGAGTCGGGGAACAGAATCTCAGCCAGAATCTTAATGCGGTTATCTTTGCCCACACCGTAACTGGACGTCGCCCACTCACCCACCCCGTCCAAGGTGAGGAAGGCTGCTTCCTGGAAAGGCGATGGAAAGAAAGCCGATGCCGCATGCGACTCGTGGTGCTCGGGAAACAGGACCTTGCCCTTGTAGCCGAGCTCCTTCTGGACCAGGTCCTTGATCCAGAGCTTCTGCTTGACCCAGAGCGGCATGGCTTTCATGAAAGACTTGATGCCCCGAGGGGCGTTGGCCAGATAGGTCTCGAGCAGACGCTCGAACTTGAGGAAGGGCTTGTCGTAGAACGCTACCAGGTCGAGGCCGTCGCCGCTGGTGCCACCTTCGCGCAGGCAGTAGGCAATCGCATTCTCGGGGAAGCTGAGATCATGCTTCTTGCGGGTGAAGCGCTCCTCCTGGGCGGCCGCGATGATTCGGCCGTCTCGCACCAGGCAGGCGGCGCTATCGTGGTAGTAAGCCGAAATTCCGAGGATGTCCATAAGTCGTTCGGTTGCCCCCGGACTGCTGCATTGGGATTGGTGGAGGCGGCGGGAATCGAACCCGCGTCCGAAGATGTTTCCTCAGGGACGCTTACGTGCTTAGCTCACCGTTTCAGGTCTCGCATCGCCGGGCTCCGGTGAGCGGGATCCCTTTGACGCCAGCCCCATTGATCTCACCCCGGATGTTGGGACGGACATCCGGCGCCAGCCTGCTCTATCGACGTTCCCTTCCAACCACGCAGGCGAGGTCAGAGGAAACGTGACTGCTTAAGCAGCCATTGCCAGCTGTTCGTTGGCAGTTGAATCTTTCCGCTTGTTTTACGAGGCCAGCGGAACCTCGGCACGCAGTCCCTGCCTCTTCCATCCCCGTCGAATCCAATTCGCCCCCCGTATGCTTTTCGGCAGGTTAGCCTGACGATGTTATTGTAATCCATCGAGTGGCGGGAGTCAACGGCGCGCTTGCGCGCGGGCCAAGCCTCGACAGCCAAGATCACGCTCCTCAGATAGAGCGAGGGCTCTAAAGAGACAGCAGCAGGCCGGGCCGCCATCCGGAACCAGCCGGGCGGTGCCCGGCCTCTTGCATTTTCCCCTTCGACGAAGTGGCCTCACGGTGTAGATTATGTGTGGGCGGCGCGGCGTTTGCGGCAGCAAGAGCCGGCAGCCACCGGAGAGGCAAGACGATGATGAGGCACCTGCTTTGTGGAGCCGTAATCAGCATCGCCTGGATCATGGCGGTCGGTTGCAGTGATACCACCGGTCCTGTCCCCAGCAAGTATTTCGTCTTTTCGTTCGAGGACTCGATGCAGGGATGGGAAGCTCACGGGATCGACCTTGACACGCCAGACGTCCGCTGGAGCGTCGATCTCAGTACGGAAGAAGCCACCGACGGCAAGAGCTCGGTCCGGCTGTTTCTGAACAACATCAACGACAAGTCCAAGATCTGGATTGAACGCGCCTTCGCCGTGGATACTCTGGTCGACTACGAGGTTGATGTCCGGTACAAGTTTGCATCCCCCGACTGGGGCGACGCCAACCACTGGACGATCATCGCGGGCGCGCTATCGCACTCCGCCGAGGCGGTAGCCGATCTGACTTTCCAGGGAAACACTGCTAATGGCCGGTCTTCCGACACCGGGCCCGAATGGCTCGACAAGGCTTACAAGTTCAATGTGCGTTCAAATGCCAAGGGCGAGGTCTTTGTGCAGCTTGGCGTCTGGGGCAACACCGAGTTCTATCGCGCCTACTTCATCGACGAAGTCCGAGTTATCTTGACCGAGAAGTAGCACCCGCTTCGCGCCACCATCACAACAACAAGCCCCGCCCGGGGCGGGGCCCTGAAGTTGGTGCGCCGCGAAGGAATTGAACCTTCAGCCTCCAGATTAAGAGTCTGTTGCTCTACCTAGTTGAGCTAGCGGCGCCCAAGTATCATCCGTCACACATGGCGCGCCTGGCAGGAGTTGAACCCGCAACCCTCTGATCCGAAGTCAGATGCTCTATCCAATTGAGCTACAGGCGCCCGGCCCCTCTACCGGGGCCTAAGTCACTTGCTGAGTTCCAGCCCTACATACTATCCGCAAACGCAGACCGTGTCAAGCGCGGACGAGGCGTTTCATCGCGCGGGACAGGATGGGCCGTCGGCGAGCCGACATCTATCGCCCTAGAAAGTGGGGTGGGTGAGGGGACTCGAACCCCCAACAACTGGATCCACAGTCCAGGACTCTAGCCATTGAGCTACACCCACCGTTACCTGCGACCGTTACTTGCGATAATTCCTTATCTGGCGCGCCTGGCGTGACTCGAACACGCGGCCTACTGCTTAGAAGGCAGTTGCTCTATCCAACTGAGCTACAGGCGCCACAATCGACCACTTGGTCGGGGCGAGAGGATTTGAACCTCCGACCCCCTGCGCCCAAGGCAGGTGCGCTAGCCGGGCTGCGCCACGCCCCGTACCGAACCTAAGACTAAGCTGCCGAGCACGGCGTATCAATACATTTTATGGGAGCGCTGGACGGGATGTCAAGCGGATGAAGCCTATAGTGCGGACGCCAGTCGCCCGAGCCGGCGCCTGATCCCGGCGAAGGCCTTGGCCCTGTGACTGATCGCGTTCTTGACTTCCTCGCTGAGCTCGGCAACGGTCTGTCCGTAAGCCGGAACGTAGAAAACCGGGTCGTAGCCAAACCCGTGCTGGCCGCGCGGCTGTCGGGTGATTATCCCCTCCAGGGTGCCCCGCTCGAGAGCCAGGCTACCATCCCGGGTGAAGAGGGCCGCAACGCACACGAATCTTGCAGTGCGCTTGTCGTCCGGAATCGATTGGAGCAGCCCGAGCAGCTTGCGATTGTTGGCCTCGTAGGACGCCCCCTCCCCCGCGAACCGCGCCGAGAAGATGCCCGGCGCTCCCTCCAAGGCATCGACCTCGAGGCCCGAATCGTCAGCGACTGAAGTAAGGCAGGTCGCTTGCCATACCGAACGCGCCTTCTTGATCGCGTTCTCCTCGAAGGTCGCACCGTCCTCGCGGGCTGACTCGATCTCGGGGAAGTCCTCAAGCGTGGCGAGCTGGATGGGCAGCCCGCCCAGGATGGCTTTGATCTCAGCCACCTTGCCATGATTCTTGGTCGCCAGGACCACGCGTAGGGAGTCGCTCAAGGGATGCTACTCACGTTTGAGAGTCTTGCTCTGAAGGGAAACCAAGTCAGCGATGCCTTTCCGCGCGAGAGCCACCATGGCATCCATCTGGCTCTTGGTGAAGAAGCCTCCTTCGCCGGTGCCCTGGACCTCAACGAACTTGCCCTTGCCCGTCATCACGAAATTGAAATCCACATCCGCCACCGAATCCTCAGCGTAGCAAAGGTCCAAGAGCATCTCGCCCTTGACGATGCCCACACTGGTCGCTGCCACGAAGTCCTTGACCGGCAGCTTGGGGAGCGCGCCCGACTTGACCAGCCGTGCCAAGGTGTCGTGGACCGCAACATAAGCACCGGTGATAGCGAGCGTCCGCGTGCCGCCATCCGCCTGAATCACATCACAATCCACGATGAGGCTCCGCTCTCCCAGCGCCTTGAGATCCACTACCGCTCGCAGCGACCGTCCGATCAAGCGCTGGATTTCCTGGCTTCGCCCGGAGAGCCTACCTTTGGCGGCGTCCCTAGCAGTTCGCGTGTGGGTGCTGCGCGGCAGGAGCGCGTACTCGGCGGTGATCCAGCCCTTGCCCGAGCCCCTGAGGAAAGGCGGCACCTTGTCCTCGAGCGACACTGCACAGATGATTCTGGTGTTGCCGGCTTCGATAAGAACCGAGCCCTCCGCGTACTTGAGGTAGTCGGTCCTGATCTTGACCTGCCTCATCTCGGTCGGCTTCCGGCCATCGATCCGCTTATACACCCTGGCTCCTCCCGCCGGGCACGGCTCTGCCGGCTCAGAAATCGGTAGTCTGCCCCACTAGATCCCCTGGAGCTCGACCTCTTGAAACTCCGAGTTGACCACTCTGATCCGGGGAACCTCGAATCCTAGGAATCTCTCGATCTGGAGCCGCAGATTAAGGTGCATGTCGCTCACATAGAGCTCGCAACGCGGGCCTATGGCCGACACCGAGGTCATACCTCTTGCATCCAGGGCCTTCTCGACCGCCCTCGCAGTCTCCTCAGCCGAATCCACCAACACCACCCGCTGCCCCGCGACCTCGGCGATCACGTTCTTGATCAATGGATAATGGGTGCATCCCAGAATCAGCGTATCCACGCCGCAATCGATAACGTGCCCCAGATACTCCTCCACAACCGTGTAGGTCACGGGGTGATCGATCCAGCCTTCCTCGACCAGGGGCACCAACAACGGGCAAGCCTTCTGAAACACCTTGGCCTGGCCGTCCTTCGACTGGATGGCGTCGAGGTAGGCGCCGCTCTGCACGGTAGCCCTGGTACCTACGACGCCGATCTTCCTGTTGCGGGTCACTCGCACCGCGGCGCTGGCACCGGGCTCGATCACGCCGATCACCGGAATGGGGACCATGCTCTCAATCCTGGGAAGTGAATAAGCGCTGGCTGTGTTGCAAGCAACCACGATCATCTTTGGATTCTTGGTCATCAAGAACGAGACGATCTCCTCCGAGAACCTGGTCACCGTCTCGCTGGACTTGCTGCCGTAAGGCAGGCGCGCCGTGTCGCCAAAATACACCACCGTCTCGTTGGGCATCCTCTCGATAATAGCTTTCAAGACCGTCAGGCCCCCGATGCCCGAATCGAACATGCCTATCGGCCGTCTTTCGCTCATCATGGTAGGTCTGCTACCTCCAATCCTTGGCAAGGAGAGGCCGGGAAACGTCGAGATGGCCTCCGATAGTGTCCACCTCTTGCCCACCGACGAGTATGGCAACAGCCTGCACGTCCGGGAAAGCGCCGCACACCGTTTGGACGATCGAGGCGACCAGCATGTACTCCCAGGTCGATCCCCCGGCGAAGTTGTCGATGAGCTCCTGCGAAAAATCTATATAAGCAGTTTGGCCGTCAATGTAAACACCGCGGATTTTCGCGGCGTGCGGCACCAAGGCGATCCCGCCGCCGGTGGGCCCAGCCACCAGTGCCTCCGCGACCTGCCTCAGGGACTCGAGCTCGGTACCCGGGACTTTCAGATTCCTTGGCTCAGGCACCAGCCTCGACCCGTCAGGGGCGCCGAAATAAAGGGTCACCGTGACCAGGCTCTCGGGCTTGGCTGCCTCGGTCGGCGGGGCCGGCTGCTTCACCTTGCCGAGCCCGAGCCACACCGCGACGGCCCCGAGAGCCACCAGGATCGCGACCAAAATCACTATCTTGCGCGCGCTCATATGCTACCTGTTGTACTGCTGCTTGAATCGGGATATTGCGGCAACGACCGCGCCCACCACTTTGTCCTGGAAGGCCGGGTCTTTGAGCATCGTCTCTTCCTCGGGATTGGTTATGAAGGCTGTCTCCAGCAGAATTCCGGGGAGATAAGCCCCTTTGAGCACGGAGAACTCGGCCTGCTTGACGCCCCTGTTGGGGATTGACAGCACCCTGGCCAACTCCTCGTTCACCAGCTGGGCCAGGTAGGAGCTCTCCGCGACAAACTCATTCTGAGCCGTGTCCCAAAGAATGAAAGCCACCTCGTCGTTGGCTTCGGAGATGATCGACGCGGGCTCGATGGTCGCGTTTTCGGTCGCCGCCACGTATCTGGACTCCTCGTCAACCTCGGGCGAGAGGAAATAGACTTCGAAGCCCTGGGCCGACTTCGTGGCGAATCCATTGGTGTGAATGCTTATGAAGAGATCGGCCCCAGTTGAGTTGGCAATCTCGGTCCGTGTCTCTATGGGTACCGAGATGTCATCGTTGCGGGTCATGATCACTTCCATGCCCTGGGCTTCGAGAGCCTGGCGCAACTTGCGGGCCAGCTGGAGATTGATGTCTTTCTCAAGCGTACCTGTGGCACCCACGCTGCCCCGATTGGTGCCTCCATGTCCCGGGTCGATCACGACCACATCCAGCGTCGGCTTCTCGCGGGTGAACCTCTCTTTGATCGCCAACTGCTTGGGCGGCTTGAACTCGGCTTCCGGGATCTCGCCCTGAACCCGGGTCCACACCTTGACTACTATCGCGTCAGGATTCCACTGGGGGTAGACCCGCCAGCCCGGCGGCCCTGCAGCCAGCGTCACCGCCAGTTTCACGCCATCCACATCTTGGCGGGCTTCGATGGCCTCAATAAGCCCACCTTCAGCCTTGAACCCGAGCGGCTTCGAGAAGACCCCACCCTTGATCGTCAGCTGGAGCTTATTGTCCGCAAGCGGCAGCAGATCGTATTTCAGGACACCGACAGTCTTTATGGTGGCGGTCACGCGTTCGGGCTCGCTCTCCACCACGATATCGATCACGTTGGGAGCAGGAAGCCCGACCATCAAGCGCTGCCGATCCTGGTCCCACCTTAGGGTCTTGCCGAAAGCCAGCCCCAGAACGCCTTCGGCCGAGGCCAGCGTGACGACGACGTCATCGCCCTCCGCAAAGGCAGCATCCTCCACCCCGACCGCGGCACCATCGACCACCCAGACGTTGCCTCCGACTATCACGTCAACCGAGTGGTTCTGGAACTTGAGGGTCGCCTTGCCACCGCTCGGATCGACCACTCGCTCGAGCCTCAAGAGCCTGGCTATCTGCGAGACGCCAAGACAGGGCTTGCCGTCTTTCTCGATGATCGCGATCTTCTCCGAGGGCCTGCCGTCAGAGAAGATGACCACCGCATCCCCAGCGATGCCAACGCCGGCCAAGATGCAGAGCAGGGCCAGAAGGCACCATCCCCTTACGAGCCACCGCTCAGCCTGCTTCAGCATCAAGCTCGCCCCGTCCTCTCCTCGCCTACCTGGCTCGCTTTCACCCGCGCCCTGCCGCTTCCCGCCTGATCTCCCGTTCAGCGTCGCGCTTCGCGATCTCTTCGCGCCGGTCGCGTTTGGCCTTGCCCCTGGCCAGGGCAATCTCAATCTTCACCCTGCCCCTTACAATGTACACCCTTAGCGGAACGAGCGTGAGCCCTTTCTCGGTCGCCCGGCCCACGAGCCGTCTGATCTCGATCTTGTGCAGTAAGAGCTTGCGCTTGCGTTTGGGATCGGGCACGAAGTGCGCGCTCTTCTCGTAGGGCGTGATGTGCATGTTGAGCAAGTAGGCTTCCTCATCCTCGACGATAGCGTAGGCATCCTGGAGGCTGACATTGCCCTGCCTCACAGATTTCACCTCGCATCCCGCCAGCGCGATGCCGGCCTCCACCGTGGACAGCACGAAGTACTCATGCCGGGCCCTGCGGTTGACGCATACGTTCTTCTCGCCCTCGCCGGGCTTTCCAAACTCTTTTATCGGCACGAGCGGATATCCTCTAACGCCAGCGTTGTGCGCTGCCTGGACTCGAAGACGGCGACGGCATCGTAACCTGCCTGGCGGGCCACATCCAGACAGGTCCGGATGCCCTGACCCGCATCCTCAGGCCGATGGCAATCGGAGCCGACCGTCAGATGCCTCACTCCACGAGCTCGCGCCTCCTCAAGGATGTCGAGACTCGGATAGGGCGACCCCAGCCCGCGCCTTAGGCCGGCGCTGTTTATCTCAAGGCAAAGGTCCCGCCGGGCCATCTCATCGAGCACGGGCCGGGCGAAACCACGGTGAGCATCTCTCAGTTCCTCACCCAGCAATTCCAGACCGCAACGCTTGTAGATGTCAAGATGGGCAATGCCGTCAAAGAGGCCCGAAGCCACCGCGCCTCCCAGGTAGCCGAAGTATTCCTCGCAAACCTGGCGGGGAGTTCGGCCTCCAAAGTAGAGCGCGCACTCCCGCGGCGAGACTATGTCCAGCCCGCCGAGGGTATGAACACCTCCCAGGAGGAAGTCGAACTGGAGACCATCCAGGGTCTTTGCTATGAGCGGCTCTATGCCGGGCACGTAACCCACCTCCAGACCGCACAGCACCTTGAGGCCAAGCTCCCGATAGCGCTCCTGCGCGGTCGCGACCTCAGTCATATATGACTCCAGCCAGCCCGAATTGACGTCAAGGACCACGCCCTGGACCCTGACTCTGCCGTCGTGTTCCAATCTGGCCGGATCGAGATCACAGTGGGTGGTGAAGCAGATATGCGTAAGCCCTGCTTTCAGGGCCGCGTCGGCATACTGATCGACCGTGCCCTGGGCATCGATGGAGTAGTCGCAGTGGACATGGAAATCAAGCATTTCAAGCACCGCTTCCCGCCGCTCCGGCGGTCCAGCCCCGACGTCCCTCCCGGGAAACGCCGCCAGCTGGTCGTTCCCGGCGAGCGAGGCATCTTGGTGGTTGACAATGATGCCGGTTTAAAATAGGATTATCAACAGAAATGAATAGCTGTTGCCGAAGTGGCGGAATTGGCAGACGCGCTGCGTTCAGGGCGCAGTGAGGGAATCCTCGTAGGGGTTCGACTCCCCTCTTCGGCATTGTTCCTCTTTGATGCTCCCTCAGGCAAGATTGAGTAAGGGCTGGGCACGGGAGGTCCGGTCTTGGCCGGATTCCCGGTGGCTCCACTGGGAATCCGGGCGTTGCTGCGAGGATTAACAGGAGGGACGCCGCTTGCGCCTGAGAATCAGTGCTTTGTTCC
>DATKKY010000332.1:0-2597 GCA_035542695.1 bacterium
AATCACGAGATAAACAACCCGCTATTCTCCATTCTGGGACACGCCCAGCTTCTACTCAGAAAATACACCGAGCAGGATGAGGACACCGTCCACAGGCTGAGGATGATCGAAGAGTCGGCGCTCAGGATAGCTTGCGTGACCAAGAAGCTGGCCAATCTGGCCGACCCGGTGGTCAAGGAATATGAGGGCTTGCCCACTTCAATGATCGACGTCGACAAGTCCACTACCAAGTGACCGCAGTCTCTCTAGACCCCGCATGAACGCAACGCCGCAACCACCCATTCCGGATCTATCGGAAGTGAAGTCACCCGGGTGCCGACAGCATTCGACACTGCGTTGGCTATCGCCGCTGCGACCGGTATGATCGCCGGTTCACCCAACCCCTTTGCCCCAAAGGGGCCGTCCTTTGAAGGGCGCTCGACGAAGTGCGCCCCGATGTTGTCGCTCAAATCCAGGGCAGTCGGTACAAGGTAGGTCGCCAGATCAGTGGATGTCACCCGCCCACCGGCCTGGCTGAACCTCTCGCGGAGTGCCAGTCCAATCCCCTGGGCGATGCCTCCCTCCACCTGGCCCGACGCCGTAAGCGGGTTGACTATCCGGCCGCTGTCATGAATGGCCTGAAGGCCCACCACGTCAACATGCCCGGTCTCGGTGTCCACCTCGACGTCGGCAACGTCGGTGGCAAACGAGTAAACATAGTACGCCCTGCCCTGGCCACTGGACTTATCGACAAGGCAATCCGGAGGCTTGTACCAGCCGGTCGTAGCGAGCTCGACCCGGCGGGCGTGGCACTCCTTGATCACCTCCGCCATGGTCAGGCTTGTTCCCGAGTCAGATCTCGAGATTCGCCCACCCGCGGCATCGTGGACCACGGGGCCGCCGAGCATTGCCGAGGCCACCTCGAGCATTCGCGCTCGGAGCCTGGCACAGGCATCCACAACTGCGTTCCCGCTCATCACAGTTGCCCGAGAAGCAACTGTCGGTCCCGAGTCAGGCACTACGTGGGTATCAACCCGGTTGACAGTGATCTTCTCGGGGGCGATTCCCAGAGCATCTGCAGCAATCTGCGTGATCACCGTCAGTGCTCCCTGACCCATATCGGTGCACCCAATGAACACGCTGACCGAACCATCCTTCAGCACCTCGACCTTGGCAGCTCCCTTGTCTATGAGGCGGCCTATGGCACCGAGGCTCACTCCGTAAAACATAGATGCTACGCCTCTAGCCCGCACCCTGCCGGGGCCGGCCGCTCTTGGCTTGTCCCAGGCGGCATCACCGCCAATCACCTCGGCGGCCTTGTCCAGGGTCTCGATGAACCCGACGCTATCTTCGAGAACCTGCCCCGTGGCGGTCTGGTCACCGCTCTTCAGGGCGTTCCGGCGGCGCAGCCTAAGCGAGTCGATGCCCGCGCTGGCAGCAAGCTGCTCAATCGCAGCCTCGCATCCGAACACCACCTGCGGCGTTCCAAAACCCCGCATCGCCCCCTTGGGCGCCGTGTTCGAGTAAAATCCCTGTGCCTTTATTCGGACGTGAGGAATGCTGTAAGGCCCGCTGGCGTGCACCGCCGATCTGAACAGCACAATCGGAGACAACGTGGCATAGGCACCTACATCCGATCTCAGTCGGACATCGGCAAACCTGATCAGCCCCTGTCGATCGCAGCCGAGCCGATAGTCCATTTCCATAGGATGCCGCTTGGAGCTATAGGCAATGTCTTCCTCCCGCGTGAGCACCAGCTTGACCGGTCTGCGAGTGAGCACCGCAAGCAACGCGACGCGGGCACATATCTCCGAGGGTACATCCTCCTTGCCACCGAACCCGCCGCCCACGGGCAACTCGACCACGCGCACCTTTGACAGGGCAAGTCCCAGACACCTGGCAACCGCGTCTCGAACGTAGAAAGGACATTGGGTCGAAGTCAGAACCTCAACCGACCCATCTGCCTTCGGGATAGCGATGCCACCGACGGTCTCCAGGTACGCATGCTCTTGAACCGGCGACACATATGTCCCCTCGACGACGGTAGTGCACTCGGCCTCGCCCCGGGCGACATCCCCCTTAACGATGGTGTGCTCCACCGCTAGATTGCCGCCTTCGTGAACCGGCACGGCCCCCGGACCTGCGGCATCAGCCAGGCTGGCCACAGTCGGCAGTTCCTCGTAGCGGACCTCGACCAGGGCTGCTCCGGCCTCAGCTGCTTCAAGGGTCTCGGCAGCGATTGCCGCCACGCAGTCGCCCTCGTAGCGGACTTTGAGATCAGCAAAGAGGGGCTGGTCGTCAATCACCACGCCGACCCGGTTCTGACCAGGCACATCCAGGGCGGTGGCCACTGCGATCACCCCGCGAGCGCCTCGGGCTCTGGCCGTCTCGATGCTGGTGATCATGGCGTGCGGCCTGCCGGCAAGCACCATCTTGGCGTGGAGCATGCCGGGCAGACTCAGGTCCTGCAGGAATCTCAGACGGCCCGCCGATTTGGCTGGGCTATCCACCACCGGCATCGGCCTGCCTACTGCGGCTCGTGCCTCGCGATCCATATCAGCGGCTCCTCAAATTGGATCTGGCCTTCTCGATCTTGGCGAAATCCTGGCTGCTCCACC
>DATKKY010000333.1:0-4949 GCA_035542695.1 bacterium
AGACCTACGCTATGACCGGCTGGCGCGTCGGCTATGGCATCATGCCGGTGGACATTGCGAAGGCGATGACCCAGTTGCAGATCAATGTGAACTCCTGCACCTGCACCTTCAATCAGGTGGCCGGGATCCAGGGCCTGAGCGGTGATCAGACCGCAGCCCAGAACATGGTCAAAGAGTTCAAGCGCCGGCGCGACGTGATCGTCGATGGTCTGAACAAGATCCCGGGCTTCAAGTGCCTCTTGCCCAAGGGTGCATTCTATGTTTTCCCGAACATCGAAGGCACGGGCATGGCCTCCAGGCCGCTGGCGGACCTCCTGATGACCGAGGCCGGGGTGGTCGCTCTGGCGGGCACGGCCTTTGGGAAGTACGGCGAAGGCTTCTTGCGATTCTCCTACGCCAACAGCGTCGAGAATATCCAGAAGGCTTTGACGCAGATCAAAGAGACGCTGGCGAAAGTGAAGAAGTGAGAATTGATCTCAGGACATCGCTTGTCGAGGCGCTCGGAGTTAAGCCCGGCGAGCTTGTAAGCCTTGTCGGAGCAGGTGGCAAGACCTCGCTGATGTACGCCCTGGGGCACGAGTTGGCCGCGCTCGGTCGGCCGGTTCTGGTCACAACAACTACCAGGATCATGTATCCCGCTCCGGCGGAGGCGGCCCATGTCGTTATCGGGGATGAGAATGATGCTACGCTCTCGCGCCTGGAGGCTGCCCTCGCAGGCGCCCGCTTGGTGCTTGCGGCCCGGGCTAAGCTGGATTCCAAGCTCGCGGGCTTCTCGCCTGCCTTTCTGGAAACAATACGCCGGCGCGTCCAGGGTCTCGCCATTGTGGCTGAATGTGATGGGGCCAAGGGCAAGTCGCTCAAGGTGCCGAGGCAGCACGAGCCGCCGGTTGCGCCATCGACCGATGTCTTCGTGGTCTTGATCGGGGCTGACTGCCTGGGCAAGCCGCTTTCGGCGGACGAGGTCTTTGAAGGCGAGCTGGTTCGGGCGGTGGCTGGAGTGAACGGCGGTGCCGTTGTGGACAGCCGAGTCATAGCGAGAGCTGTGCTCTCAAGTGAATCCTATCTTGGCAGGAAGCCGCCAGGGGCAAGGCTCTGCGTTTTCCTTAACAAGGTGGACGTCGAGAACCTGGATCGGTTGGCCAGTGCGGCCGGCCGGACCGGGGCGACTTCGGCGTTTGAAGTAGGCATGGCCTTGAGGAGCAATGCCGCCGTGGACCGGGTGGTCTATGGATCGCTGGAGCGCTCGGCGGGCAAAGGCTTCCTGGTCTTGAGCTGAGTCCTGGGCGGAGCTCGCGTGGAGGATGGGGCCATGGGCGATGCCCGAGTCGTGGGTGGCATGCTGTTGGCTGCAGGCGCCTCGGTGCGCATGGGCCAGCCCAAGCTTATGCTGCCTCTCGGCGAGAAGACCATATTCGAGGTGGTGCTCGCCAGCCACCTGGCGAGCTCGCTCCGCGGGGTGTGTGCCGTCGTGCCGGGCTGGCTTACGGGTTTCCGGGTGGCTGCCCAGAAGCACGCTGGGGAGCGGCTCGGGCTGGTCGAGCTTGACGAACCAGGGCCATTGAGCCGTTCGATCAAGGCGGGCTGGCAATGGGTCGAGCGCACCTGGAGGCCCGATGGCGTGATGATTTCGCTGGCGGACAAGCCGCTCGTGACGACCAGGACCATAGAGCAGGTGATTGAGTGCTACGCTCGCGGGACCCACGAGATTTGCGTCCCGGTTTACGCCGGCCAGTGGGGGCATCCGGTAGTCGTGAGTTTGCGCTTGGGCCCCGAGATCATGGCGCTCGAGGGTGATCGGGGTGCGATGGAAGTGCTTAAGGCGGACCCGAGCCGGGTTCGCGAGGTCGAGGTAGAGAGCGATGGCATCATCTTCGATATAGACACGGCTGAGGATGTGGAGGAACTGAGGACGAGGTTGGGTCTGAATGAATGACGCCGAACAGGTGCTCAAAGCGGTCGGTGAGTGGTTGGCCCAGGGCCGGAAGGTCTGTCTCGCTACGATCGTGTCACGGGAAGGCTCCGCGCCGCGCGATGTGGGAGCCAAGATGGCCATCAGGGACGATGGGTTGACCGCCGGATCGATTGGGGGCGGTGGTCTGGAGCAGGCGGTGATAGCAAGAGCCCAGCAAGTGCTCGACGTAGGTCAACCGTCGGTGATCGACTTCGATCTTTCGGGCAAATCCGTGGGCTTGGATGCGCTGTGCGGGGGCAAGGTCTCGGTCCTCGTTGAGCCTCTGGGCCAGCCTCGACGGCTGTTCGTGCTGGGGGCCGGGCATGTTGGGCGGGCAGTTGCCCGGGCCGCGGCTCTGGTGGGCTTCGCTGTCGTGCTGGTGGATGATCGCGCGGATTATCTCGGGCGCGAGGGCTTGGCCGAGGGCGTCACTTCCGTGGAGGCTTCGCCCAGCGACCTCGGTACCAAGCTCCAAATCGATCACGCAGCGTTTGTGGTCATCGCCACGCGGGGTCATAGTCTGGACAGCGCCTGGCTCCGGGCAATTGCACGGGTGGAGCCCCGATACGTGGGCATGTTGGGTAGCCGAGAGAAGGCGGCGGCCGTCAGGCGCGAATTGGAGAGCGAGGGCGTCAGCCGAGCCTTTCTGGATCGGGTGCGGACACCGGTGGGGCTCGCGATTCAAGCCGTGACCCCCGAGGAAATTGCAATCAGCATTGTGGGCGAGCTGATCCTGGAGTGGAGGAAGGGCAGAGGGGGAAAGGCCTGATGGGATCAAGCCTCCCGAGCGTGCTGGTTGTGGGAGGTGGCGAGCTGGGTTCAGCCGTAGCCCATCGCTTACATCAGTCCGGAATGATGGTGGCGGTTGCTGACCTGGCTCAGCCGAGATGCATCCGCACGGCGGTCTGTTTCGCGACCGCCTTGCGGCTGGGTACGGTGACTGTAGAAGGGGTAACTGGCGTGCGGGCGAGCGCTGTGGCGAGCGACCCTCGAGAGCTGGCGGGTGAAGGTAAGCTCCCGGTGTTTGCTGTGGACGGCGGAGACTTGGACTGGAGGCCGCTCGCAGCCAGTCTCGATGTCGATGTGGTGGTGGATGCCAGGATGCTCAAGCGGAGCCACGGCAGCCTCAGAGGGCTAGCGAAACTGACGATTGGTTTGGGCCCGGGATTCTCGGCCGGCGATGACGTCGATGCCGTGATCGAGACCAATCGTGGGCCCGACTTGGGAAGGGTGATCTATGAGGGCAGCGCCGAGGCTGACACGGGCGTGCCGGCGGCGGTCGGCGGCGCCAGCGGAGACCGGGTGATAAGGGCTCCGCTGGCCGGCAGTTTCGCCGGCCGGGCGCGAGTCGGCGACCTGGTCGAGCAAGGCTCGGTGGTGGGGACGATCACTAAGGTGGAGGGCGATGCTGCAAGTGGGAGCGAGCGGCGCGAGCCTCGCGCCAGCGCCGCCACCCAGAGGGCCGCTCCTGGCACTAGTGGTCGGGCCGACGTGATAGCTCCCATCGGCGGGCTCCTGCGCGGCCTGGTAATGGATGGGACCTCCGTGAAGGCGAATCAGAAGATAGGTGACCTAGATCCGCGAGGCCGGGCAGTTGACTTTGCCAAGATATCGGACAAGGGCCGGGCGGTCGCGGGTGGAGTGCTTGAGGCCATAATGCACTGGTGGGCAGCCGATCATGCTTGAGTTCGATTACATCGCGGCGCGTGATCTCGGCGAGGCTCTGGATGCCTTGAGCCGGGGCGGCGCCGAGGCGGCCGTACTTGCCGGGGGCACCGATCTCCATGTCCTCGTGAGATCGGGAGCCCGGAAGCCCAAGTTGGTGGTTGCGATCGGCCGCATCCCCGCCCTGCGGTCGGTTGCTGAGGCTGAGGGAGAGGTCCGCCTCGGCGCCGCCCTAACTCACGCCGAGCTCGCGCGTGACCCGCGGCTCCAGAAGCTGCGCGCGCTCACCCAGGCTGCCTCGGCGGTGGGCTCGCCTCAGGTGCGCAATGTCGGCACGGTCGGCGGCAACCTTGCCAACGCGTCGCCGGCCGGCGATTCATATCCTCCCCTCTTGGCGTTTGATGCCCGGGTCGTGGTCGCGAGCGCGCGTGCGACTCGCGAGCTCGCCCTGGAGGGTTTCGCGACAGGTCCAGGCGAGACCGTGCTTGCGCCCGGGGAGCTCATAACCGAAGTCACGGTTAGCCCACCTCGCGAACGGTTCTACTCGGGTTTCGCCAAGGTCGGACTCAGGAACGCCGTGGCGATCTCGGTGGCCAACTGCGCCCTGGTCGCGACCATGAGCGATGGTCGCTTGGGTGATGTCCGGCTGGCCTCGGGGGCTCTCGCGCCGAGGGCGATCCGCATGAGGCAGACCGAAGCCCTGCTTCGCGGCCAGAGGCTTACAAGCGAGCTCGTGGAGCAGGCTTCCCAGGCTGCTGCAGCCGAGTGCAGTCCAATCACCGATATTAGGGCAAGTGCTGCCTATCGGCGGCACGTCGCCGGCGTGCTGGTCGCGCGCCTCTTGCGCGAGGCCTGGCGTGATCTCGCGGGGGCGGACCCGGGCGGGGCTTGATAGTCGGCCGTCAAAAGAAGGAGAGAGGGAGAGCTCATGCTTGACAAGCTGGCAGTGGAAATCAACCGGATCGCACGGGAGGAACGCGACTATGTGGCCGATCTCCTCCAGCGGATTATCAGGATACCGAGCCCCAGCACCCAGGAAGAAGCTGTGATCAAGCTGCTCAAGCAGGAGATGGAGAGCTTCAAACCCGCCCAAGTGATGGTCGATTCAATCGGCAACGTGGTCGGGAAGTTCGGAAGCGGCAAGCGCGTCCTGCTTTATGATTCCCACGTGGACACCGTGGGCGTGGGTGATCCCGCCGGCTGGAAGGTCGATCCCTTCCTGGGTGCGCGCTGTGACGAGATCATCTATGGCCGCGGAGCTTCCGACAACAAGGCTGGGATCGCCTGTATGGTCGCCGGGCTCAAGATTCTGACCAGGCTTGCCCGCGAAGGC
>DATKKY010000334.1:0-2455 GCA_035542695.1 bacterium
CTGCGCCCGATTGGTCGGCAGCGATCGAGGGGTGGCAGCTGTAGAGCGAATCTACTACGCTGATCGCAGTCACCGCGGCATCCCAGCCATTGCCAGGGACGTACTTCTTGTACTTGATCTCGCCGGTTATGCCTCCGTGCCGCCAGGCCACGTGGACGCATCCGAGACCATCCGCCGCCACGCAAGGCTCGTCATTGGTCCCATCGGTTGTCAACTGGGTGGTGGTTGCATCCCAGCCAATTCCGTGGGTGCACTTGCGGTAGTAGATATCGTTGTTCCCGCCAACCCACGCGACGTGCAGGTTGTCCTGACTGTCCACGCAGATCACCGGTGCGGTTCCGCCCTCCGCCTGGGAGATGATGGACCCATCGACCCAGCCGCTGACCGGATCCTTAAACTCGTACCGTATCCTGGGGCCGATAAGTGGCTGGGTTTTGCACGAGACCACATGGACGACACCCTGACTGTCAACGGCGATCGAAGGCGAGCGCTCATCCACCTTAGGATTACCCAGCAGCGTGGGTGTCGCATCCCATCCAGTGAGTATGTGCTTCTCTCGATAATAGATTTCTCCGGACACTCCAGTGTAGGTCCACCAAATCACGTGGACATCGCCCGCGTTGTCAACTGCGATGCACGGTGCATCCCAGGCTTCATCCAGGGTGTCCACCCGTTCGGCAGCTCCTGCCCACCCGACGTTTCTCAGATATTCTCTGTACTCGAGCCCCGCGTTCCCCAGCCAGGCCACGTGGAGGTTCGCGCTCGCATCTGCGGCGATCGCCTCGCTGCTACTCAAATCGGCGCTGTCGGGAACGTCGCTCGTCGGCACCTCGGCCAGCCAGCTCGCCAAGCACAAGCTCCACCCGAAGGAGGTGATCAATACTGATAGCCCGACTGAAAGCGACCATCTGGTTAATGCGCTTCTTTTCTGCATAAAACTGTACCTCGTCATAGATGACCGGGATGATCGTCGCCCGCCAAAAGCCTCGCCGCGATCACGCCGACAAGCGACGTCAAGTGAGGCTGTATCTCCACTATCCATTATACCACATTTTGATGGCATGATGCATCCCAACAATAGCTGTTCTGGCGGACGAGTCCCGCCGTCTATATCAATGTAGGCGCAGATAATACGAACCGCCTTGGGCAGATCGACCAGCTCGCCGGGTGACAGAGCGGCCGCCGAAATACCCGAGGCCGCCATAGGCTTTGCAGTGTGGGCCAGATCGATGTAGAATCCCAGCGTGAACTGACCAGCGGAGTGAGACTCGTGGACTTCGAGTACAAGGGCAAGACGATACGGGCGGTGCGTGGCGACATCACCAAGATCAGGGCGGACGCGATTGTCAATGCCGCCAACTCGGGCTTGCGCGGTGGGGGAGGAGTGGACGGTGCGATTCATCGGGCAGGCGGCCCGAGCATCATGGAAGAATGCCGCAAGATCGGTGGCTGCCCCACCGGTTCCGCGGTGATCACCGGCGCGGGCAGTCTTTCGGCCAAGCACGTGATTCACGCGGTGGGCCCCATCTGGTATGGCGGCAAGAACGGCGAAAGCGATCTCCTGCGAAAGGCCTACGAGACGTGCCTCGCGCTGGCCGACAGGCACGGCCTCAAATCCATGGCTTTTCCATCAATCAGTACAGGAGCTTATGGCTATCCGATTGAAGAGGCGGCTGCGATAGCTATACAAACGGTGCTCCGGCACCTCGATGGCAAGAGCAAGCTAGAGGAAATTCAGTTCGTGCTCTTCTCCGAGCCGGACTACGCTTGCTACGTGGAGAAGCTCAAGGCCGCGCTTAGCTAGCGCGCCGCTCTCCCCGCGTTCTCACTGGAAGCTGGATTTGACCTCCCAGGTCTGAGGCAGCCTTGCGATCAGACTCTTAATCCGCTTGCGGTCGGCTTCCCGCTCAGGGTTTATAGGCTTCAGCAGTCTCGCGATCGCCACAGAGACCTCGGTCTCTCCGGAGAGCTTATGCCCAAGGGCGGCCTCGGCGATATCCATCTTCATATCAGCCGGGAGCTCCCCGGCCGCATAGATTGCCGGCACCAGCCCGAGGGGATCCAGACCCGGCATGCCCCGCTTGAGCTCGCTGGCGATCCGCCCGGGCACATCCGAGGCTGCCGTGGGGGCCTCGCGCGCCATTTGCCGCAGCGCCTCAGCCGCCGAGTACCTGACCGAATAGTGGGCGTTGCTGAAGCAGGCGACCAGATCAGGAATCAGATCGTAGTACTTCCGGTTGCCGGCAGCGTAGGCTGCATCTTTCCTGACGTAAACAACTTCGCTCGGATCCCGGAGCACATCGGCAACGCGCTGCTCGATCTTTCGATCGTCAGCGTCGCTCAAGCCTTTGAGCCTGGCGAGCGAATTGATGGCACCGGACCGATGCTTCCAGTCCTTGGAGTTGGAGAGATCCATCAGGGCATCGAAGGCAGCGGGCGCCTCCATCAAGCCGAG
>DATKKY010000335.1:0-2428 GCA_035542695.1 bacterium
ACTCACGACTTGGCAATGGCTCAACGATCATGGAGGTCGCGATGAACCCAAATACGAACCCGAGAAGGCTGTGGCTGGTTGTGGCCCTGGCGTTTGCAATGGTGCTGGGCTGCGGGAAAAGCAATCCAGTTGATAATGGCGGTGGTGGTTCGATCACCGACGCCCAGCGGGCTGTCGCGCTTTCTGAGGCCGCCGGCTATTTCGCGGCGCTCAAGGCCAGCCTCTCTCGGGCGGAAGCAGCCGATCAGATGGCCCAGTACCTGAGGGGGCGATCGGAGTTCGAGGCTGCTGACACAACGGCCGACGGCAATGTCTGGGGCCGCTTCACCGACGGCAGGTTGGCCATCTTCCTGAACAACACGCTGGTGGGGACGGGAAATCCTGTGCCCGTCGAGCGGGCGCCTCTCCGACCTTGTCGCCAGAGCCCCAACGCCGGCGGGTACCCCAGCAATATTCCGGGCTCGCCCGTCGTCTGGATTAGTATCCCGCTGGGCTCGGGCTTCGCCCAGAACGGGGTCTCCGTCAGTGATCTCACCTCGATGAGAGGCTACACCCCCGTGTGGCGTTCCGAGGTAGAGGACTTGAAGGACGTGCACGATGTCGGCATCCTTTTCGTGGATGGCCTCGGCGACCACGCCGAGCTGCGCGGCGCTGCGGCAACTCCGGAGTACGCAGTCTGCACGGCCACGGCAGTCGAACCTGCCAAGGAGGCCTTGTATGCCGCTGATCTCGCGGGGCACCGGCTGCTCTACATGTTCGCAGCTACCGACACCCTCTCCGGCGGCGATAAGACGGGATGGTACTATGCCTTCACGGCCCAGTTCGTCCAGGAATACATGAGCTTCTCCGCGAACAGCCTGGCCTTCGTCGCCACCAGCGGAGCCGCCAGCGATCCGACCTTTACCAATGCTTTTCTGGCCAGGGGAGCCTCGGCGTTCGCAGGATTCACTGGGCCGGTTGAGCCCGCCAGCAGCCAGCGCGCTGTGAGCGTCTTTTTCGACAGGACGACAGGGGACAATCAATCGGATCCCAAGGAAAGCCCTCCTCAGCGGGCCTTTGACTGGCAGCGGGTTCTCACCTGGATGCAGTCCAACCAGTACGATTACGGGGATGAGGCTGGCACGTCGCGCCTCGTGGTTCTCACCCAAGGCAGCGGCAATACTTGTGGGCCGCTTGCTCCCAGCATTGCCATGATGTACGCCGACCCGGCACAGGAGAAACTCTACCTCTGGGGCATTTTCGGCGACAACCCCGGCAGCAAGGGTCAAGTGACCATCAACGGCAGCACGGCCATGCCCGTTCTTGATTGGGGGTACGACGGCGCAGCCGGGATGGATCGGATAACCTGCCAGATCGCCACCGAGGGACCCGACTCCTACGGCGACGTCCAGGTGGTGGTCGGTGGAATCACCAGCAACATCCGCCAGCTCAGCCGCTATAAGGGCGAGTTCACGCTGACTGAGGACACCGGCGACGGACGCAAGTACCAGATCTTTCTGACGCTTCAGTTCCGGGTGGACTTGCTTACCTACCGAACAGAGCCGGGAGGCCAGCCGACCTATGACACGGACAACCTTGTCAACGCCGACATGGCATCGACGGGGGACTATCAGTGCAATGGCTCCACCGAGGGTGGCGACGGATCTCGTCTGGACTGGTCCGGGCAGGGCATTGGCCTGCACAACAACATTGACGGCGCAAGTGACCCAAAGGGGTTCATAGCAGGGGCGTGGTTTGATCCTCAGAACCTCAAGATGCAGGTTTATGTCTCGGGCTCTATTCAGGATGGGCTGGTCATGACGATTGTTCCTCCACCGCCTGGCCCGTCACAGTCCTTCAATCTGAACATCATCTTTGGGCTTGATACGTTCGACGGCACCAGGGAAGGATTCCCATCCTATGTCGAAGTACCGCTGAACTCGGATTTCTCGATTTCCAAAGGGAGCGCGATGGCGACGGAGATCTACGCTCACTTCGGCGCGCACGACACGGTCAAGCTGGAGTGGGAGGACATAGCTTGCGACTCTCCGCCCGATCCGAATGCGGCTCGGGAAGCTCTCGCGCGGCGATAGAGCCGGTCCCGGACCGATCACGGATCATTAGCGTGGATGACATGTTTGCGGCATCGACGGAAATACGCCACGTCCTTGCGGAACCGTGCCTCGTCAGGTTGACGGCATAAAACGTTCTCGGCGAGGGGGTGGCCAGGCTGGTCGATGAGCGCCAAACAGCAGGGCTTCACATCGTGCGGTGGGACGTAAGCAGCGTGGGTGGTCGCTGGGCAGCCAGTGGAATGTACTTCTGCAGGTTGTGCGCACTGAGGGGCCTACAGTGATTGGCCGCGCAGCGGGCCGGGCCCACGCCTGCGGCACGAATCGAGGCCCGTCTCAGCCCCCTCCTGCCCGCAGGTGGAATAGTGTCAATGGAA
>DATKKY010000336.1:0-2170 GCA_035542695.1 bacterium
AACGAGGCGCACCGCGCCTCACGAGGGGTGACCTCCGGGTCACCCCTTCGATTTTCACGTGCTAAAGGCGTTTCATGATATACTGCCTGCAAACGTCACCTTCAAGCAGGACTAGCTCGTGAGCACGAAACCCACCCGGCCTCAAGGCCACGTCAACGCAGAGGCGGATCGCGTGACCCAGGGCACGACGTCTTATGTGAAAGGTGCAGGGCTCCGCTTCTGGCTGCCTGCCCTGTGCCTTGTAGCCTTGGCGGGCTTGTTGCTGTTTTGGAAGCTGGGAGCCACCAGCTTTCGGGATGGCGACGAAGCCACCTATGCTCAGTGCGCCAGGGAGATGCTCTCGCGCGGAGATTACCTGAACATCCTTTATCGGGGTGAGCCCTTCCTCGAAAAACCCCCTCTCAAGATATGGCTGATTGCGTTGGGATACCGCCTCTTCGGCATCAATGAGCTGGGCGCGAGATTCAGCTCGGCGCTTTTCGCTCTAGGAACCGTGGCGATTACGATCCTGCTCGGACGCCGCCTGTTCGGCGCGACCGCCGGGTTACTAGCCGGCATAATCCTGCTATCCTCCGTCCAGTTCATTCACCAGCACTGCGGCAGGACCGCTGAGCTGGAACCGGAGACAACTTTCCTGTACCTGGCCTCTATGGCCTGCCTCTGGCTGGCCCGAAGGGACTGCCGGTGGTTCTATGGGCTTGCCGCCACGCTGGGCGCGTTGGTCATGACCAAGGGGCCGGTGGTCATACCTGCACTCGTGACCGCCGCCATCTTCTTGGCGACCGAGCGGCCAAGAGTTAAGATCGCGGGGCGCATTGCCATCCTTAGCTGCTTGATCTTCGTCGCTATCGCTGTGCCCTGGCACGTCTACCAGCTGGTGGTACGCGGCAGCGCCTTCCGAAGCGCTTATCTGGATGCGCACATCCTCGGTCGATTCTTCGGGAATCCGCCGACGGGTGTGTCCGGCAACGTGGTCGGAATCACCTCCCAGTCGGCAGTCGCTTTCTACGGCCCAGTCGTTTTCCACTCGCTATTTCCGTGGAGTGCGCTGCTCTTGCCGGCCCTTGCATTTCAAGTCTGGGATACCGTGCGGAGGCGTTCGGACGGAGCACGGCTCCTCGTTGCCTGGATTGCCGTGTTCGCCCTGACCATCGGGATCTCGAAGGGCAAGCTGAGTTGGTACATCATCCCCGTGCTTCCGGCCCTGGCCATTTCGATCGCCGAGTTCTTGCCGAGACTCCTTGGCCAGCGGCCACGCTGGCTCGGCTTCGGCTTGATCGCCGCTGCTTTCGCCGCCTCGCTCGTATTCGCACCTGCGCCCCATTATGACCCCTACGCGCACCGCGGCATGGCCTGGCCGGGACAAGACCCGGATGTCCTTGCCCTCTGGAGGCTGAACCCGTGGACGCCGGCAGCTCTCGCGCCCGCTATCGTGACTCTTGGGCTTGTGGCAGCAGCATTCGGCTTCCGCCCGCGCTTCCGGGACTTAGCACCAAGCCGGCTACGCGGCGCCCTCTGGGTCGCCCTCGTGGCATCGCTCGCCTTCTCGGCGATCTACCGGACCGCTCTTCCCCTGGGCAAGGTGGAACATCGCGCTGGCGCTGCGGCGTGCGAGGATGCTGTCCGGGCAGCGGGTCTGCACCCGCAAGGGCTGATCCTGCTTGGCACCGAGGCCAAGAAGAGCGCCCTCCGTGCCATCGACTACTTCTACCTCAACGATCTTTCGGCAGGCAACATCCTCGAACCGCTAAGAACCGGGGCCTTTGAGGCAGACTCGGCCTTGATAGAACGGGGGGCCCTGCTGCTGGTGGACCCCCGGTACCGCCGGGCGCTGTCCAAGGCTGGCCTTGGGGAACCGCTTTGGAGCGAGGACAGTCTGGCAGCATTCTACGCAGAGGGCGGGGCTGCATCCGGCACGATCCGCAGGGTCATGGACTGGGCAGCGTTACCGCCAGGAGCCGAGCGGATGCCCGGTCACGAAACGTCGCGTCAGGACAGGAGGCAGTTGCCATGAAGCTACTGATTGCCTACTACTCGCTTTACGGGCACGTCCACCGCATGGCGCAAGCCATAGCGGAAGGCGCTCGCGAGGTCCCAGGAGTGGAAGTGGAGCTGCGGCGCGTGCCCGAGACCCTGCCCCCGACCGTGCTTGAGAAGATGGGTGCCGTCG
>DATKKY010000337.1:0-8889 GCA_035542695.1 bacterium
GGCATGATGTTTGGCTACGCCATAGACGAGACCCCTGAGCTGATGCCGCTCCCCATCATGCTGGCGCACGGCCTGGTGAGGAACCTGGCCGAGGCTCGCAGGAAAGGAACGATCCCCTATCTTAGGCCCGATGGCAAGTCCCAGGTGACCGTTGAGTACGATGACGGGCACCCCATGCATGTGACTTCGGTGGTGGTCGCCGCCCAGCATCACCCGGATGCCAGCCACGACAAGATCAAGCGCGATATCGAATCCAAGATCATTGACCGAGTGATCCCGGCCGCGCTGCGCGACAAGGCCGGCATGAAGGTATTTGTCAACGAGACCGGCCGGTTCGAGGAGGGTGGCCCCAAGGCTGACTGCGGGCTTACGGGTAGGAAGATTGTGGTGGACACCTACGGCGGTTTCGGCAGCCATGGAGGCGGGTGTCTCTCGGGGAAGGATCCCACCAAAGTTGACCGCTCCGGCGCCTACATGGCCCGCTATGTGGCCAAGAACGTCGTTGCGGCCGGGCTCGCCAAGGAATGCGAGGTTCAGATTGCCTATGCGATCGGCGTTGCCGAGCCGGTTTCGGTGATGGTGGACACGCAGGGAACCGGTGCTATAGATGACGATGATCTTGCGAAGATTGTCTCCAAGCACTTTGACTTCAGGCCCCGGGCCATAATCGAGCGACTTGACTTGAGGCGGCCCATCTACCGCAGGACCGCGGCATACGGCCACTTCGGCCGCGAGGAAGCGGGTTTCACCTGGGAAGTGACTGACAGCGCGGCCGAGCTGAAACGGCGTGTGTAGGGAGGTTCGAATGGACTATGACATTTTGGACGACCGCCTTGCCGAAAAGGGCAAGATGCGGATCGAATGGGCCCGGGCCAGCATGCCGGTCTTGAGGAGCATCACCGAGCGGTTCGCGGCTGAGAAGCCACTCCAGGACATCAAGATAGCTGCCTGCCTTCACGTTACCACCGAAACCGCGAATCTCGCGATCGCGCTCAAGGCCGGGGGAGCGGACATCAGGCTGTGCGCCTCCAATCCGCTGAGCACCCAGGACGATGTGGCTGCCTCCCTGGTTAAGGACAGCCGTATCAGCGTCTTTGCCAAGCGGGGCGTCGACAAGCAGGGCTATTACGGTCACATCAGAGGAGCCCTGGCGTCGTCTCCTCAGATCACCATGGACGATGGGGCCGATCTGGTATTCACCATTCATTCGGAAATGTCGGAGCTGGCACGGTCGGTGATCGGCGGCACTGAGGAGACCACTACCGGAGTGATCAGGCTGCGGAGCATGGCCCGGGAGGGGGCGCTCAAGTACCCAATCATCGCGGTCAATGATGCCTTGACCAAGCACCTCTTCGATAACCGCTATGGCACGGGCCAGAGCACTTTGGACGGGATCGTGAGATCGACCAACATGTTGCTGGCCGGCTCACGGGTTGTAGTGGCCGGCTATGGCTGGTGCGGGAGAGGTGTGGCCAATCGCGCGCGTGGCATGGGCGCGAGCGTCATAGTCACCGAGGTGGATCCTACCAAGGGGCTGGAGGCCGTGATGGACGGGTTCCAGGTGATGCCTATGGCCCAGGCTGCTAAGATCGGTGACCTGTTCATTACGCTGACCGGCGACAAGGACGTCGTACGACGAGAGCACTTCGAGGCGATGAAGGACGGAGCGATAGTTTGCAACTCCGGCCACTTCAACGTTGAGATCGACATTGAAACTCTGGAGAAGATGAAGAAGGCTAAGCGGCGCATTCGCGGCGAGGTTGACGAATACGATATCGGCGGCAAGCGGATCTATCTCTTGGGCGAAGGCCGTCTGATCAACCTGGCTGCTGCCGAAGGCCATCCTGCCTCGGTGATGGATATGAGCTTCGCCAATCAGGCGCTGTCACTGGAGTACCTCGTGGGCTCGAAGGGCAAGCTTGCTCCCGGCGTGTACCCTGTTCCCGCCGAGATTGACGATCAGGTTGCCGTGTTAAAGCTGGCCGCGCTGGGTGTCAAGCTGGACGTCCTATCTGCCGAGCAGCGGGCCTATCTGGATTCCTGGAAGTCGGGCACCTAAGGTCTCGGGCAGGCCGGTTACTGCCTTTCCGCCTTGTAGATCAGGATGATTCCGCAGATTGCGAAGAAGACGTTGCCAGCCCATGCTGCCAAGACCGGCGGCAGCACCGAGTGGTCGCCCAGGGCCTGGCCGACCCTCATGAACCCATAGTAGATGAAGCAGACCGCGAGGCCCATCCCCACACCTACGGCCATGCCGCCCCGCCGCAGCCTTGCCGACAGCGGCGACCCGATCAGGATCACAATCAGGTTGGCGAAGGGGAAGGATATCTTCATGTTGAGCCCGACCCGGTACTTGGCGGAATCCCCTCCGCTTTGGTTGATCCTGCGAACCAGATGAGCCAGTTCGCGGTAGCTCATTTCTTCGGGGTTGCGCTGCTCGCGCAGAATGTCCTTGGGGTAGTCCTTAATCAGCGGCACTGACCCCTCGGATATGTGCTCCTCTCGTTCGACCTCACCGTCCGCCGTGAACCACCTCACCCAGGCATCGGACACCACCCAGGCGGTATCGCGCCAGGCAGCCTTGGCCGCATTGAGGCGGAAGATCAGCTTGCCCTGCTGAGTGCGCTCGACCACCAGGTCCTTCATGGTGTTGAGCCGGGTGTCATATTCCGGGGCGAAGTAGAAAAGGCCGTTCTTGCCCCGGTAGGAGATGTTGGATCTTATTCTCGGCTCGCTCAGGGCGGCCGACTTGGTTATCTGGGTCGCCTTTATGTTCCTGACCATCGCGTCGGCCGTGGGTTCTATGAACTCAGCCACACCGATCGCCAGGATAGTAGCGGCGATGCCGCCTGCAGCGAGCGGCGCGACTGCTCTGGCAAACCGGATTCCAGAGGCCTTCATGGCGACCAATTCGTTTCGCCGGGCCATCTGGCCGACGGTGAAGAGGGACGATACCAGCACCGCCACCGGCAAGGTCAGGGTGAATATGTAGGGGACCTGGAGAGCATAGTACTTCAGGACCACTGCGGGCGGCACGTTGTTATCGACGAAGTCGTCAACATTCTCGACCATGTCCAGCGTCACGAAGATGGCGATGAACGCAGCCAATCCAATCACAACCGTCCGCGTGAACTCGCCCAGGATGTACTTGTCGAGCGTTCTCACACTAGTCCCTGCCGATCAAGGCCCGCAGCCGATTGGGAATGATCGGGAGCTCCTTGTCGGCCCTGACAAACAGCCACAAGCCCAGTGCCCCCAGCAAGATGTTGGCAGCCCACATTGCCAGGAAAGGAGGCACGAAGCCCCGGTCAGCGAGTTTCTCCCCGCCGGTCAGGAAGGCATAGTAGATCGCGAAGACCGAAATACTGGCGGCCATGCCGGCACCGGTGCCGCCCTCCTTAGTCCTCGAGCCCAGGGGAATTCCCAGCAGCACGAATACGGCGCAGGCGAAGGACAGGGCAATCTTCTTGTGAACTTCCACGGAGTATGACCTCATACTCCTTCGGTAGCCCATGTCCAGGCCCTTCAAGTTCTGGAGCTTGTCCTGAGTCGAAGTGACCAGAGCCAGCATCTTGCCACCCTTGTCGGCCCCTTGGCCCGCGGAAGCCGCCCGCTCGAGCTCGGCCAGTTCGGACGCTGACTTTTCCACCGCTTCCTTCGCCTGTTTCTGGTCAGCCTTGATCTTTCGCTCCAGGCCGCCGATCTCTTTGGCGAGGGCGTTGATGCTCATCTCGCGCTCACCCCGATACTCCCTCTCAACTCTGACCAAACGGGCTCCGGCATCGGGGATGTTGAGGGTATGCTCCGTGAACTTGAGTCTGAGGTAGCGCTTGGGGTCCTTCTCGTCGACATCATGGATCTCGCCGTTGTAGAGCTTCAGCACAAGCGTGGTGCCGTCGTCCGCGAAGGATATCTCGCCGCGTTCCGCCCTGATAGTCTGAGCGGGCTTGTCCTCGACCAACTTGGATATGGTCACGCCCTCGATGGCATTACCTTTGACCTTCTCCGCCAGGATGCTGAAGCCCTTTATGTCATTGGCGAACACGCCTTCCCGGAGCTCGAGGGCAGGCTTTTTTCGGTGTATTGATACCAGCAGGTTTGCTAACCTGTGGTTCGTTTCAGGGACCACGTAATTGTGGACCGGCAGCATGGCGAGCGAGAGGAATAGGGACGCGATCAGCAGAGGCTTGGAGATTGCAAAGAGGCTCAAGCCGCTAGTCTTCATGGCGACGATCTCATTGTCGGACGCCAGTCGCATGAAGGAGATCAGCGTGCCGACCAGCACCGCCATGGGAATGGCCATCACGATCATCCAGCCGAGGCTCAAGGTCAAGAGCTCTGCGGATACTAGGATCGGGACGCCTTTGCCGATCAGCATCTCCAGGTTCTTGTAGAGGAAGTCCAGTATGAGCACGAAGATGATGATGAAGATGCCGAACAAGAAAGGGGCTATCTGCTGGCCGAGAATATACTTGTGGAGTGTCTTCATTCACACACCAACGTAGCTGGATGAGGTCACTCTGAATCTTTCTGAGCCAAGTTACTACAGACAGCAATGGAGGGCAAGTCCATTATTCCTTCGGTAGTTACGGGGCTCCAGGGAGATGGGGTCGATGTCTGAGGTCGTGGCATGGAAGTTGCCCTTGCTGGGTACTCGGGGGCTTGGTATATTCCCTGGAAAACTCTGCCAATGCGATCACTAGCCGGTATCCGTGCCCTTGTCTTCGGGTTGTTGCTTCTGGGCTGGGCGGGTGCCCACAGCACCCCTGAGCCGCCCGGAGGCGCGGCTGCGGATAGCACTGGCGTTCGGCTTCCGGTGGGCCCAGCGACTCCGGCTGGTCCGGATTCGGCAGCCTCCAATCCGGGTACCACAGCTTGGGGACAGCAACCTACGGTGCTCGTGCCTGGCGAGGCCCCAACTCCGGGGCTGGGCCCAAGTGCAGCCGAAGCTGCCTCTGCGGCCCCAGGACCAGCGGCGCCTGAGTCCGAAGCTGCTTCGCCACCGCCAGGACCAGCGGCGCCTGAGTCCGAAGCCGCTTCGCCACCCCCAGGCCCTGCCCCAGCAGCGCCCGACTCGGGCGAGGCCGTCGAGAGCGTGCCCCAGATGGTTCTTGGTCCTCCGATCAGGTCTTCCCTGGTTCCGCGGTTCGCCCAGCCTGGGTTCATGCAGCCTCCGGCACTGGGAAGGGACTTCGGCGGCGTCTTCAGGGATCAGTGGATCAAGGCCGGGGAAGGCCGAGTCTTCGAGAGCCGGGACCTGGCGCTCGAGGACTTCAGCAGCATCGACATACCTGTCAAGTTCCCTCAGACCATCGGCCGGGTGATCGGCCAGGGCGCCAACCTTAGCGTGACCGGCAGCGAGCAGATCACCTTCGGTGGGCAGACCAGCTACCGTGTCAATGAGCCCCTCACCGAGTACGGCAGGACTTCCAAGTTCCCTCAGCTCAATATGAAGCAGCACTTGAAGATCGACCTCAAGGGGACGGTCGGAGAGAAGATCAACGTGCTGGTGCATCATGACAGCGACGTCGAGACCCCTCTCGAGAACCGGATCAAGCTGCGCTATGACGGAGATGACGACGAGATCGTTCAAAGCGTGGAGATGGGCAATACCAACCTGGCCATACCAGGTTCCCAGTTCGTGGGGTATAGCGAGCAGCACCAGGGACTCTTCGGAGCCAAAGTGCTCGGCAAGCTAGGCGCCTTGGACATGACCGTCATTGCCAGCAAACAGGAGGGACGAACCGCCGGCGCTAGCTTCGTGGGAGCCGCCGCACGAGACTCAGTGTGGATTGACGACCTCAATTACGTCAGGGGCAAGTACTTCTTCATGATCGATCCCCGCGAGCTCACCGGAGGCGAAGTCTCGGATGTGGAAGTCTACTTGGACGACGGCGTGGGAACCAACAACGACATTATGGGCGCCATCGAGGCCTATGCTATGGTCGATCCCCTCCATCCGCCCGCGGACAGCTCGTGGGCCAATTCTACCTATCATGGCTTCTTCAATCTCCTTGAGCGCAACCGCGACTATGCGATCGACCAGCGGACAGGTGAGGTTTCGCTCCTGCAACCGCTCAATGATGCGTATACGCTTGCGGTCAAGTACACGTATGGGGGTGAGGTCGTCGGGGGGCGCGACAATCAGAACAGGATGCTCCTCAAGATGATCTGCCCTGCCCTGACGTACCGGGTCAACCAGGCGCAGATCTGGGGAACTACCCTCAAGTACGAGCGCAAGAACATCTATACGCTCAACGCCAATTACATATCGGAGCAGAAGGTCAAGGTCAGGATATTCCACAAGACCGGAGGGGATCTCCAGACTAGGCAGCGCAAGTACGAGTACAGCAAGATACTCGGCATAGATCTTCAGGACGAGAAAGGCGTCAATGCCGGTCCCGCCAACGATTGGGTGACCGACGGCTACGCCGACGGAGGCACTGTCAACGGGGAACTGGGGCTCTTGCTGTTCCCTGACCTTAGGCCTTTCGATCCGGACACCAATCTCTTCATGGGCGCGCGGCCGGAGACTCTGGACGACCGCAACGCGACGATCTACGACAAGCAGTACATAGAGCTTAAACTGGAAACGGACAGCAAGTATCGCATTCTGGTCATCTTTTCGACTCCTCAGACGGTCTTCAAGCTGCCCAACGTCAACATCCTCGAGGGCAGCGAATCGGTCACGCTCAACGGTACCAGGCTCACCCGCGGCGTGGACTACGACATCTACTACGATGTCGGCCAGATCAAGTTCAAGACCGACTTGGCCTCAAGCCCGGACGCCAAGATCACGGTGGACTACCAGTACGTGCCGTTCCTGGCACTGGCTCAGCAATCCCTCTTAGGTATTCAGAGCACCTACAAGTTCACGGACCAATCCTATCTGAGCACCGCTTGGGTCTATCAGAGCAAGAAGTCCCCGGAGGAGCGCCCGCGGCTCGGGCAGGAACCTTCGCAGATCATGCTGGGCGACGTCAGCACCCAGCTGCAGTTTTCGCCGGATTGGCTGACGGCCATGACCGATGCGATCCCCCTGGTGAAGGCCCAGAGCCCATCGAAGATCTCGATCGCCGCTGAGGCGGCTGCCAGCTTGCCCAACCCCAATACGCAGGGCCAAGTTTACGTTGACGACATGGAAGGGGTACGTGACCTGAGGTCCTTTTCGCTGGTGCGGGAGGCCTGGGTGCCGGCCAGCCCGCCCACCGATTTCCGGTGGGAGGACGACCGGAGGATTTGGTGGTACGTGAAGGATCGGGAAGTCAAGGAGCAGGACCTCTTCCCCGAGGCCGAGTCCCGGCCGGGGGAAGCCTTCCTTCCCGTGCTCGAGATGAACTTCAGGGGCCCGCAGTACCTGTGGGCCTCGCAGGACCTGGATCCCGCGAGGAGGTGGTCGGGCCTGGAAAGGCTGGTGTCCAAGACGGGCAGCGATTTCGCCGATCTCAGGTTCGTCGAGGTCTGGCTGCGCCAGAAGGAGGGGCACGGGGGCAAGATGTACGTTGACCTGGGGGCGGTCAGCGAGAACTTCTACCATCCTTGGGCCGATACGCTCAACACCGAAGACAAGGACAACAACGGCAAGCTGAGCGAGGATGAAAACACGGGGCTCGACGGCATCCCGAACGGCCAACCAGGCGACGATGAGGGATATTACGAGGACGACTGGTCTTACAAAGAAGGCGATTACTCCCGCATCAACGGCACTGAGAATAATCCCACTATGACGCCGGACACCGAGGACCTCGACGGCAACGGCAATCTCGACAATAGCGAGACCTTCTTCCGGCTGGGTTTCGATCTGGCGGACACAACGTACATTGCTGGCCGCTCCGGCGAGTGGGTTCACTATCGAATTCCCTTCGCCGTTGCCGACACGATGGGGGGCACTCCGAACTGGAAGTCCATAAGATACATCCGCTTCTTCTTCACTGGCGTCGATTCGCCCGCCGTCTATCAGCTTGCCTACCTCCAGATCGCCGGCGCCAGCTGGCTGGAGGAGGGAGTGCGCAAGAAAGAGGACATGTCGGCGGTCACGCCCAACACGCGGGAGATCTTTGAGATATCCGCCAAGAACACCCGAGATGATCCGGATTACATCCCGCCCTATGACCCGGGCAAAGACCCGGAGGGATACAAGAAACGCGAGCAGTCATTGGTCTTCAGCCTAAGGAACCTTGAGCCGGGCCATTCGGGCTCGATCTACAAGGGGCTCGCCGGCAACGCGGGCGATTACACACTCTATCAGACGCTTGCGTTCTACGTTCATGGCGACCCAGTTGCGACTCCTGAGAGTCTGTACCTGTTCACGCGGCTGGGGGTGGACAGCCTCAACTTCTATGAGTACGGGATCAAGGTCAAGCCTGGGTGGAACGATGTCCACGTGAAGTTCGACGAGATCACAAGTTTAAAGATGCAGGCCGGGGACTCTACTACCATCTATGGCAAGCGGGTGCTGGTGAGGAAAGTGCTGACACCTGAAGGGTGGGTCGCTGCCTATGGTGACCCGTCGTTGACCCGCGTTTCCCGGATTGGGGCCGGAGTGGTCAACTTGGGTTCAGCGCCCACCAGCGATCAGGCGGTGGAGGTTTGGTTCGATGATCTCAGGCTGACCGACGTGCGGCGCGCGGCGGGCTTCGCCAAGCGCATTTCGCTGGGGGCTGCCTTCTCTGACGTGTTGAATGCGAGCTTGGATGTGAAGCAAACCGACACCGAGTTCCAGAATCTGGGTGGTGTGAGGAAGGGATCAGATGACACCGACATTTCGCTGGCTGCCTCCACGGCAGTTGACCGGTTCCTGCCCTTCCTGAACTTTTCGCTGCCCTTCTCGATGGGCTATCACACGGCATCGTCGCTGCCGACCCTGGCGAGTCGGTCGGACGTGACCCT
>DATKKY010000338.1:0-13160 GCA_035542695.1 bacterium
CAAAGTGGCTCGGCCGCAAATGCCGCGCGCCCGCCCAAGGCCCGGCGAAAAATGTCGCCGTACCTGGCTAGCCCGTCGCCGGCCACGACGATCGGGCGCTCGCTCCCCAAGAGCGCGCCCTCCTGGGCAAGTTCAGCTGCAACCGCTTCCGGGGCGAGCGCCCGGTAGGGGCCGAGGCGGGCAAGGCCGCCGACCCCCGCCCGATACGCCGCGAAATAAACCTCACCCCGGCGCGCATCCCGGACCACCACCACCATGCCCTCCGCCTCTCGCAGACCCTCGGCGATGGCGTCCAGCGTCGGCACTCCTGCGAGCGCAAGTCCCGCACCCACGGCGAGCCCCTTGGCCAGTGCCAGCCCGACCCTCAGTCCGGTGAAGGAGCCCGGTCCCAAAGACACGGCTATGCCTTCCAGATCGCTTACGCCGAGACCCGCCCCAGTGAGGATGCTCTCGATCATGTCGGAGCCCCGTTCAAGATGATGCCCCATGATGTCGGCCACCTCTTCAGCGACAAGCTGGGTGTCATCCACCAGCGCAAAGCCGCCGATGCCTCCCGAGGTTTCAATCCCCAGGACCTTCATCACTCCCCCCTGCCCCAATCGCGCACCAGCGGCACGAGCCGCTGGCCGATCGCGTCCTCCCGAGGAAGGAGCGTGATCAGCCGCTCTTCAGGTTTCTTCCGGAGCTCCAGCGAGATATCCAGCCTTGAGGTCGGCAGCATAGATTCTATCTTCTCTGCCCATTCAATCACATTGACCGCATCGGAGTAGAGCATCTCGTCGATGCCGATGCCCACTGCCTCCTCCGGATCGTCAAGCCGGTAAAGGTCAATGTGGTTGACCGCGCATCTGCCTTGGTAGCTGGCAACTATGACAAAGGTCGGACTGGGCATCTTGGTCGCCACGCCCAAGCCCGCCATGATGCCTCTGGCGACAACGCTCTTGCCTGATCCCAGCACGCCGAGGAGGGCAACCGTATCGCCCGGGAGTAGCGCGCGCCCGATCGCGTGCCCAAGCCGGATGGTCTCATCAGGCGATCTGGTGAGGATTTTGGCCAAGCGGACCACGGTATCATCTCTTGGGTTTCATAGTGACGCAGGGCAGGATCATCTCTTCCATCGAGACGCCGCCGTGCTGGAAGCTGTCCTTGTACTGGCGCTCGTATTCGTGGAAGTTGGTAGGATAGACGAAGTAGTAGTCCTCCTTGGCAATGATATAGTTCTTGTTGATCCCGCCCGCCGGCAGCTTGTACTCCGCCGGGTTCTTGATCTGAAGGGCATACCGGGGGTCGCAGTTGAGGTTGGTGCCGAACTTGTAGCGCACGTTGGTCGACGTCTCCCGGTCGCCCAGGGTCATCGCCGAGCGCTTGGCCAGCACCGAACCGTGATCGGTCGTCACAACAACGACGGCGTCCTGAAGCGCTATCGCCTTGAGGATGTCATAGAGGGGCGAGTGCATAAACCAGCTTCGGGTGAAACTCCGGTAGGCAGCCTCGTTGGGCAGCATCTCCTGAAGCATCCGCGACTCGGAGCGGCTGTGCGCCACGATGTCCACGAAATTGAAAACCATAGCGACCAGCGGCACGCCCTGGAGCGTCGGGATCTGCTTCCTGGCCTGTACCGCTTCCTCGGCGCTATAGACTTTCAAGTACTTGGCCGATGGGCTGATCCTTAGACCCATCTTCTTAATCTGCCTGTCCAGCAGCTGTTTCTCAAACCTGTTCTTGCCCGTCTCCTCGCCCGAGGACTCGTTCCAGAACTCGGGATATGAGGATGCGATCTCGCCAGGAAACAGCCCGCCGAAGATGGAATTCCGCGAATACGGTGTCGCGGTCGGCAGAACCGAGTAGTAATGATCGCGCTTGATCGAGAAATAGGGCTCCAGCATCGGCTCGATGGTCAGCCATTGGTCAAGCCTCAAGCAGTCAATTACGATGAAGAAAACCCGCTTGCCGCCAGACAAGTGCGGCGCCACGAAGTCAGCCATCACATCGACCGACATGGTCGGCCTGTCGCCATCGGCAACCCACTTCCGATAGGAGCTCTCGATGAACATGCCGAATTCGACATTGCACTGCCGGCGCTGATCAAGATGACTCTGGGCGAGCCCGACGTCGGGGAACTGGTCAAACACGATGTCCATCTCGCTCAGCTTGGCGTGGATTGCAAGCCAATCCCGCCAGTGCTGGGCTTGCGACCTCATCCGCTCCACCTCGTTGAAGCTCTCGACGTATTCGCGCGAGACCTCGTTCTGCCTGATTTCGCGGCTCTCAAGAATCCGCCGCACTGCCGACAGGATCTGCACGGGGTTGACCGGTTTTAGCAGGAAGTCGTCGATCCGCTTCCTCAAGGCCTCATCAATCAGATCCTCCTCCTCCAGCTTGGTTATCATCACCACCGGCAGGCCCGGGCGGCTGTCCTTGATCCGCGCGAAGGTGGTGAGGCCATCCATTCCCGGCATCATCTGGTCGAGAAGCACCAGATCGAAGCTGTCTTTCTCCACCAGCCCGACCGCGTCCTCCCCGTTCGCCACCGGTTTGACGCGGTAGCCCTTGTCCTCGAGGAACATGATGTGGGACTTCAGGAGGTCGATCTCGTCATCGACCCACAGAATCGATGCTTTCCATTCGTTCATGCCGTTCTCATCCAATCGCGGGAATCTCAATCACAAACAGGGAGCCCTCGGGCCCGGTGCGGATCAGCCTGAGCTTACCATGATGGTACTCTTCCACCACGCGTCTCGCAAGCGGCAGCCCAAGCCCCCATCCGCCCTTGCGAGTGCTGTAACCCGGCTCGAATATCTTCTTGACGACCTTGGGGTCGATCCCCTTGCCGTTGTCCTCGACCTCGATCGAGATGATCCCCTTGCGCGGCACGAAGGTCGTTCTCACTTCGACAATGCCAACGGGCTTATCCATGGCGTCAAGGGAGTTCTTGAGCAGATTCTCGACCGCCCACTCCAGAAGCTCGGAATTCGCGAGCGTCTTGGGGATGTTGCCGAAGTGCTCCCTTATCTCCACTTCTCGTCCGAGCGATGGCAGCCGCCGCCGCTGGTAATCCACGGCGCTCCGCACCACCTCCACCACGTCCTCCTTGTCGAGCCTGGGCGGCGCGCCCACCTTGCCGAAACGCGAGGATATCTTGCCCAGCCTCAGCACGTCCTTCTCCATCTCCCGGACCGTGTCCCGCGTGCGCTCGTCCGCGCATCGCTCCTTCAAGAGCTGGATCCAGCCCATTAGGGACGACAGCGGTGTGCCCAGCTGGTGGGCGGTCTCCTTGGCCATCCCTATCCAGATCGATCTGCGCTCGCCGACAACGATCCCCTGCACCCCGACATAGCCCACCAGGACGAACACCGCCAGCAAGAGGGCGCTCGCAAGCGGCAGCCACCTCGAGGCCAGGGTGATCGCCGGCATGCCGTAGTGGACTTCACCCATGAAACGCCCGGCGGCCGGGTCGTACATCATCACCGGGTGGTGCTGTTTGTCCATCTGCTTCACGATCTTGAGGACATCCGCCAGGATGCCCGGAGCGGGATTGGCCCCGTCGGTCGAGATGAAAGTCTCCCAGGTCACGTCATCCGGGTTGAGGTCCGCGCCTATGTTCTTCCAAGTATATGGGACGCCCCGCGGATCGGTGATCACGATCGGGAAGTTGACATCGGTCACCACCTGGTTGAAGATCCGGCGCACCTCCTCGTTCTTGGTCGCAGGATAGGTAGCGCTGGCGCAGAACTTCGCGAATACGGCGGTCAGGATCTCCGTCTGTTGCTCGAAGCTCCTCACAAGCGAGTAGGTGTAGCCGAATATTGCGATAACCAGCACCATTGCTGCCAGGAACGCATATGTCCTGATCGATGCGTGACCAACAGCGAAAGGTTTCATTGGCTCACTCCCAGCCAAAACCTAACAGAATGGCGCTCCAAATCAAACCGTGCCCCGGACCTTCTTCCTGGCCTCGGCGAAGAAAGGCTCCGCGAAGCTCGAGTTCCAGACCCGGTCTTCGAAGCGCCTGTTCTTGACAGTCTTGAGGAAGCCCTCGAATTCACCAAAGTAGGAACCGTAGATGTGGAAGCTGTCAACAAACTCAGCGTATCTGCCCACGGCGACCGGCCTGCCCAGGCGATCCGAAAGCCTGCCGGCGACCGCTCTGACCAGGTCGGTCAGAGCGAACAGGTTCATGAAGGCAGCCTTGTAAGCATCGCGGGACCGCCAGTGAGCATTTGCGCTCAGTACCATGCCGTCGGCGGCCTCGGTCAGCCTGAACCAGAATCGTTGCAGGCAGGGCGGGTCGCTTACCAGCCGGTCGGTCTTAACGTTCCAGGTTATGGCCTGCGCTCGCCGCGTGCAGGGGGTTTGAGCTAATTTGGCTATGGCGTATTCGATCTGGTCTATCCGCTCGCCCGCAAACGGATACGAAAAGAGGCGTTCATGATAAGTATAGCTCCACTTGCCATGATCCGGGTCTATCCAGCTGTCGTGAATGCCATCCACCACCTCCAGCCGGTAGACCTCGAGATCCTCAAGTCCGCCGGGAAATGCCCGGTGGATCCTCGGCTCGCCCAGTGGTTCCCTGATCACCATCACCATGGAGCAATCTCGGCTCGGCGGATCGTCCGGTTTGTCATACTCCGTCTTTATTCTCACGCCCTCCTCCCAGCAGGACAGCACCGCATTCTCCCACACCTCCGGAATCGTCTCGCCCTCCACCTTCAAAACTGGGACGCCGCGCTCAGTGATCGTGCCTTCGCTACCCATCATTCTTGCCCTCCAAGGCTCGTTCGATTGCCTCAAGCATGTACTGGTAATGAGTCCCCTGCCAGTAGTATCTGCCGCACACCGGGCAAGCCGAGAACCTGTCGTGATGATTGTAAACGTACACAGGTATGCGCCCTGCCAGATGTTCCTTCGGAATCTCGATAAGTGCCACGTTACAGATGTTGCAGCGCGAGAACAGCCTGCGCTTCCAACACCCGGTCTGACCGATTACCTGCCGGAGCTGCTCCGGGAGATGCTCGCTCGCCAGGTGAATCGCTTGCGGCCCGAGGCGCCGAGCAAGCCGTTCACTTCTGGTCACGATCCTCCTGCCGGACTGCCGAGAGAGCCGCACCAGCCGAGATGGCTCCGAGGCGGCCACGTACTCCGTATCAAAACCGAGAATCCTGAGCCAACGCGCGAGCCGACCGGCGGTGCTGTCAACCAAGAGTCGAGGTTCCCGGTTGGTCACCATGGGAAACGCTCATTCGATCACTTCGACGCCATCCATGTAGGGCACCAGTGCCTTCGGCACCCTGACCCTGCCGTCCTTGGTCTGGTAGGTCTCCAAAATGGCGATGATGGTTCTCGGTAAGGCTATCCCCGAGCCATTGAGCGTATGCACCAGCCGGGCCTTCTCCCCGGCCGCGGGCCTGTAGCGAATGCCCATGCGGCGCGCCTGGAAATCCTCGAAGTTACTGCAGGAGGAGACCTCAAGCCATTTCTGCTGCGCTGGGCTCCAGGCTTCGAGATCATAGCACTTGGACGCCGAGAAGCTCAGTTCACCCGTGCACAGGAGATTGACGCGATAGTGAAGACCGAGCGCCTGGAGGACCTCTTCGGCATCGGCAACCAGCTTCTCCAGCTCATCGTAGCTGGTCTCCGGAGCGACGAACTTCACCATCTCCACCTTGTCGAACTGGTGCACCCGGTTGAGGCCGCGCGTGTCCTTGCCGTAAGACCCCGCCTCGCGCCTGAAACACGGCGTGTAGGCGGTGTAGTAGAGCGGCAGCGCGGCGCCATCCAGAATCTCGTCTCGGTGGAGATTGGTCACGGGCACCTCGGCCGTAGGTATGAGGAAGAGGTCATCCACCTCGCAATGGTACATGTCCTCGGCCAGCTTGGGCAGCTGCCCGGTGCCGGTCATCGAAGCTCGATTAACCAGGGCCGGCGGCCAGACCTCCTTATACCCGTGCTTCTTGGTGTGGAGGTCGAGCATGAAGTTGATGATCGCCCTCACAAGCCGGGCTCCCATGCCCTTGAAGACCACGAAGTTGCTCTGGCTGAGGAGTGTTCCACGCTTGAAGTCAACTATGTCCAAGGCCTCGGCGATGTCCCAATGCGCAAGCGGCGCGAAATCGAATTTGGGTTGCTCGCCCCAGGAGCGCACGATCTTGTTGTCCGCTTCAGTGCGCCCGACAGGCACCGACTCGTGGGGCGGGTTGGGAATCCAGAGGATCAGCTTCTCCAGCTTCGCTTCGAGGTCCTTCAAGCGCTCATCGTACTCCTTGATGCGCTTGGCGACCGCTCGCATCGCCTCGATCTTCTGGTCGGGCTTGCCACCTGACTTGACCTCGGCTGCAATCTCCTCGGAGGCCCGGTTGCGCTCAGCCTTGAGGGCGTCGACCTCTACCAAGAGCGCCAGCCGCTCCTTGTCGAGGGCCAGATAGCCATCGAGATCGACCTTTTCGCCCTTGGCGGCCACGCCTGCGCGGACACGATCGGGATTGGCTCTGACAAACTTGGGATCTAGCATCGGCCTTCCTTTCCCGGAAATCAATCCGGCCACCAGTTTCGACGTCAAGGTAACACAGGCTCCCAAGACCGTCAAGCCGCGACGCGCTAACCGCGCAATTGCGGGTCGCTGCCGCAGTGGCCACGCTGCGAAACCCTGCCCATTTGGATTGAAGCCACCGGGGTTCTGTGATATGCTCTAGGCACTGCGAGATCAGGCGCAAGCCCAGCATAGGGGGCGATCTAGATGCTGCGAAGATCGGCGCTTTTGGTGGTTGTGCTGGCGGCTGTCTTGGCGGTTAGTGTCTCAGGTCCTGCCTCAGGCATGCAAGCGAAGGCCTTCCAGCTGAGGGAGGATTTCGGCAATGAGCCGTCCTACGATTGCTGCTTGAATTACTACTACTACATCCCGTGCGCAACCACTTCGTGGTTCTGGATGTATACAGGCTGGCACCCTGGCGACATAATCGGGGCGTGGTACCAGGTCGGGGACCGCACGATGGGCACGCTGGCCGGTTGCGATCCGGTCAATTGCCAGAGTTTGGAGCAGTTCCGGGTCCTGGATTTTGCGGGTTATGGCTGCTACGCCGGAGGCAAGTACGAGGGCCTCTACACAGTGAGGTTCAACGTCTACTGCGCCGATGAGAACGGATGCCCTGTCGGGCCTTCACTTTGGTCGAGCGGGCCCTTCGAGACTTGCGAGGGCTGGAACTACGTAAGCGTGAGCCCACCCCTTAGCCTTTGCAGATGTGCGACTGCTGCGGGTCCTCCACCATCAAGGCCGAGAATCCTGATCACGGCGACGCACATCGGCACGGCTGGTGTCTACCCGGCGTGGGGCCTTGACAACGTCAGTACACCTGTGGGCCAGGGCTGCAACATGCACGACAATGGCTGCCTGCCGGCGCTCTACCCGCGGCCCTCCAATGGCTATTACTCAAGTATGCATTCCGGCTACTTTGGCAATGGGAGCTTCCAGTACTGCCCGGCGCAGTGGTTTAAGGACGGCAGGGACTCGACTCCGACTGGCACACGTTACGGCTACATCGAGCTCGCCTGGCGAATCTATCTGGCGTGCACCGGCCCCAGCAAAACCGAGGCCACAACCTGGGGCGCCATCAAGTCGATGTACCGATGACCCTTGCGAAGCGTGCGTTCGGCTTGAATTAGCCGGCCGGCAATGCTATTCTAGATAAAGGGGGGGTGAGAGACGTGGCAAAACTGGTCTTACTTGGGATTCTGGTGTTGCTCTGCTCAGCATCCGGCGCCTACGCCATAATCATTGAGGCCGAAAGCTATGTGGCATCCTACAACGCTGGTGGCGACGCTATTCACATCGTAACTTGTACCGCAGCCAGCGGCGGCCTCGCAGTTGAAGGCTTCGACACACCTGGCGATTGGATTGAAGTAGTCCTCAATGTGCCACAGGTCTATGGCTATGTGGATTCCCTGAGATCAGCCGGCGAGACCGGCTACCAGAGCGACATCCGGGCGACCGTTTTCGGGGCCAATCCCGACGGGGGCGACATTCTCTCTTACTATCACACCCTCGGCGAGGGCATCGGCTGAACCAGCGCCAACTACACTACGGTCGCCGGGAGCGGCCTTCAGATCTTAGCGCAGGGGACTTTCACCGTAAGGATCGAGCTGGTTCAAGGTTCACGTACGCGCCTTGATTACATATCATTCAACCAGGCTTCTTGTGCAGGGGTTTGTCAACAGCCGGGAAGCTGGGGCGAGATCAAGGCCCTGTGGAAATGAACCTAAACGTCTGACCTGCTACGAGACCGGGGTTAGCTCGTGCTTGGTCTCGCGGGTTCCTGCCGTTTGAATAGCAGTTTCGGGCTCATCAAGCAAGAACCCCGACACACTCCGGCCGGGCAGCAAGTGGTGTTTACTTATATAGAGCTCCAAAAGCCGGAAGCGTTTGACGAACAGCACAGCCGCTACAACCGTACCCCCTAAAGCGACCAGCGGACCCTGACCGTTGAGCTTGAAGTAGATCAAGAGAGCAAGTCCGCTGAAGCCGACCGTCATCGAGTAGATGGTCAGCGCCACCTTGCGCCGGCTGCCATTGCGAAGCAAGAGCTTGTAATGCAAGTGGTCGCGGTCTCCCTGCATGATGCTCTTGCCGTTCAGCACTCGCCTCAGGACCGCGCTCACACCATCGATCATCGGCACACCCAAGAGCAGCACACCGATCATGGAGAGCCCGCCGTGCCTCCCCTCGACCCCGCTGAAACCCATTATGACTGTCGCGAACATGAAGCCCAGGAAGAGGCTGCCGCTATCGCCCATGAAGATGCGGGCGGGCGGGAAGTTGTGGACCAGGAAACCGCTGCAGACCCCGAAGAGCACTATGCTGACTATGCCGACCCAGACCATCCCCAAACTCATCCCTATGACGAAGGTGCTCAGGCTCACAATGCCGCCGATGCCAGCGGCCAAGCCGTCGAGCCCATCGGCCAGATTGAAGACGTTGGTCACCCATACCACCCAGACTACGCTGCCGGCCAGCACCAGAGCCTCTCCCAACCTTCCCATAAATGCCAGGTTGCTGTGGGGCAGGACTCTGAACCCGAAGCTCACCACCAAGACAGCAGCAGCCAACTCGACGGCCAGCTTGACGAAGGCCGAAAGCCCAAAGATGTCGTCAAGCACACCGATAAGCAGGATCAGGGAACTGCCGATCAGGAGACCCTCGAGCCGGTACGTAACCCTCGAAAGGACTTCCGGATAGCAGAGCCTGAGCACCAGGATGCTCAGCCAGAAACCGCCATAAATGGCAAGCCCACCCAACCTCGGCATGGGGAGATTGTGGACTTTGTGCGGCAGGGGCACATCAACGGCCTTGAGTAGTCCCGATACCCGCCTGCTGAAGGGTACACATACCAGGGACAGGCTGAAGCTAAGCAGACCTATCCCCGAGAAAAGCAGGATATTGTCCAAAGCAAGCACTCCTTGCAGGCCGCGAAGCCTGCGAAGGAATCATAGGAACGAAGCCAAAGCTTGTCAAGGTGTTTTAGCGAGATTTGGGGGATTTTGGCGTTTCACGCGCCGACTGAAGCCGCTCCGGCACACCCCCCGGTCCACCTATCCGTAGAACTCCCTTATCGACTCGGCCACATACCGGACCTCAGCCTCCTCCAGTTCCGGGAACATCGGCAGGGAGATCACTTTGAGCGCGGCCTCGTCGCAGTTGGCCAAGTCTCCCGGCTTGTAGCCCAGGCGCTGGTAGGCGTCCTGCATATGGATCCCGCGCGGGTAGTGAATCGCCGTGCCTATGCCCTTCTCCCGGAGATGGGCCTGCAGCTGGTCCCGCTTGGGGGCCCTAAGAGTGTATTGGTGATATATATGGTAGGCATAGGGCGCGACATAAGGCGTCTCCACCGGGAGCCCTTGGAGCATCTCGTCATAGAGCGATGCGATCTTGCGGCGGGCTTCGTTCCATCTCGGCAGGTTGGGGAACTTGGCCAGCAGGATCGCGGCCTGGATCGAATCCAGCCGGCTGTTGACGCCGATGTACTTGTAGTTGTACTTGTCGCCCTGGCCGTGCTTGCGCAGCGCTGCCATCTTCTCCCTTAGGCCCTCGTCGTTGGTCAAGAGCATGCCGCCGTCGCCGTAACAGCCCAAATTCTTGGTCGGATAGAAGCTGATGCAGGAGGCAGCCCCCATCGATCCCACGGGCTTGCCCTTATACTTGGCGCCGATAGCCTGACACATATCTTCAATCACCGGAATACCGTGCTTCCGGCCAGTCTCTAGAATGGGGTCCATGTCCGAGCTCTGGCCATAAAGGTGGATTGGCACTATCGCCTTGGTCCGAGGGGTCACCGCTCGGGCAATTGCCCCGGCATCGTTGTTGAAGGTCCCGGGATCGATGTCGACCAGCACAGGTTTGGCGCCCATCCTTATCGCCACCTCAGCCACCGAGACAAACGAGAACGGAGACGTGATCACCTCATCCCCAGGCTTGAGATCGCAAGCTGTCAGCGCTATGTCCAGGGCATCAGTCCCCGAAGCGACCGCGATGCCGTACTTGGCGCCGCACAGCGCGGCCACCGAGCGCTCGATCTCTTCGACCCAGCGGCCCAGGATGAAGCTGCCGCTTTCAAGGACCTGGCCTATGGCCGCATCTATGTCCCGCTGCATCATCCTGTACTGCCGTACCAAATCAATCTGGGGAACTTTCAACTGATGTACCTCCGTCAATCCGCTGGGTAACCCTGGTTCTCGACCAGCTGCTCCTTTGGGGTATCTCTGAAGATGCCTGCGGGCACGCCCGCGACAATCATGCGCGGCGGGACATCCTGCTTGACCAGGGAACCCGCAGCGACCACCGCATCCTCGCCGACGGTGATGCCCGGCATCAAAGTGGCATTGGCTCCGATGCGGGCACCCTTCTTCAGCGTGGGGCCCTTGGTGTACTTGAAACGCTCCTCGGTCCTCCCCAGGAAGTTGTCGTTGGTCATGGTGACCATGGGAGCGATGAAGCATCTATCCTCTATCCGCGTATGGGCAGTCACATAAGCGTTGGTCTCCACTTTGACGTAATTGCCGATGCGCGTGTCATTCTCGATCGCTACTCCCCGCCCAACGATGGTGAACTTGCCGATCTCCACATCCTCGCGGATCGAAGCCAGGTCCGCAACCATCACGCCCTCGCCCAGCTTGGAGCCCCGATAGACGACGGCAAGGGCGCCGATCACGACCCCGTCCGAAATCGCGGCCGGCGGAAGCTCTTTGGGCTTCAAAGTACTGATGGCGGCTCGCGTCGGCACTTTGCCGATCACGCTGTTATCTCCGATCGTCACGTTAGCGCCGATCGTGGTGTCGGCGTGAATCACGGCAAAGTTGCCGATCCGTGCGCCCTTGCCGATCGTCACGTTCGCGCCGATGTGAACCCAAGTCCCGACCTGGACATCCGCAGCCAGGTTCGCCGTCGGGTGAATCATCCCTTCCATCCGTTGCCTCCAGTCAATTCCCGATCTTGATCGCGCAGCCGCCCTCGCGGAGCGATCTCTCGGCAGCCTCGAGCACCCTCACCACCTTGAGCCCACTCTCCCCGTCAGTCAGAGGCCGATCCCCCTTCAGAATGCAATTCAGGAAATGCTGGCACTCGGCCTTAAGCGGCTCAACCAGATCAATCTTGGGAATGAAGATGTCTCCAACCCTCAAGGTCAGCGACTCGCCGTAGCTCCCGTAGGACGGCACCAGATCGACCCCTTTGTCGTAAATTCTCAGCTTCTCTGTGGCTTCCATGTCGTCCAGCACAGCCATCTTCTTGTCTCCCACAACCGTCACCTGCCGGATCTTGTGAGGATCCAGCCAGCTGACGTGAAGATGAGCCATCACATCACCGGGGAAGTGGATAGTCAAGAAGACCACGTCATAGACACCCTTTCTCACGTAGGCCTGACCCGTGGCCGAGACAGCCTGCGCTTCCGCGTCCACCAGGTAGTCGATCACCGATATGTCGTGGGTTGCGAAACTCCAGAGGGCGTTCTCCTCTTTCCTGATCCTGCCCAAGTTGACCCGGGTAGTGTAGACGTATCGTACCCTGCCCAGGAAGCCATCATCTATGTACTGCTTGAGCCTGATCACTCCCCGGTGGTACCGGAGCAGATGCCCCACCAGGAGCACCAGCTTCTTCCCGGCCGCGGCTGCGATCAGATCCTCGGCGTGCCGGGCATTCAAGGCCAGCGGCTTCTCGACCAGAACGTGCTTGCCAGCTTCCAGGCACCTGCGGGTGATCTCATAGTGGCTGTCCGAACCGGTCGCGACCACCACCGCATCAATGTCCTTTGCGGCGATAATCTCTTCGACGTTGCCCGTAAAGGTGGCGTTCGGGTAGCTGCCTCTGAGCTTATCCAGCTTCTTGGAGTCCTTGTCGCAAACAGCGACCAACCTGGCGTCTGAAAGCTCATCCATCAGTCGTGCAAAGTTGGGGCCCCAGTAACCGACCCCCACTACGGCGACCCTAACCATCGAATCCTCCGATCTTAGATCAAGCCGATGCTGACCAGCCCGGAAAATGCGGCGCCCTACCTGAAGAAGTCTATGGTACGCCGGAGACCGTCCTCAAGCTGGACCTTGGGTTCCCAGCCGAGGAGCTCCCGCGCCCTGGTAATGTCGGGCTGCCGAACCTTCGGGTCGTCCACCGGCAGCTTCTCGAATACGACGTCACTCCGGCTTCCAACGAGCTCGATCACCTTCCGCGCAAAGTCCCCTATCGCCATCTCATTCGGATTGCCCAGGTTCACCGGCTCATTGACGTCGGACACCAGGAGCTTGTAGATGCCCTCGACCAGATCGCTGACGTAGCAGAAACTTCTGGTCTGACGGCCATCCCCGTAAATGGTCAGCGGCTTGCCAGCCAAGGCCTGGGTTATGAAATTGGGCACCACTCGCCCGTCCCCTGACCTCATCCTCGGCCCATAGGTGTTGAAGATCCTCGCGATCTTGGTGTTCAGGCCGTGCGTGCGGTGATAGGCGAAGGTCATCGCCTCCCCGAAGCGCTTAGCCTCGTCATAGACTCCGCGCGGTCCGACGGGATTGACATTGCCCCAGTACTCCTCGCGCTGCGGGTGAACCAGGGGGTCGCCGTACACCTCGGATGACGATGCCAGCAGGAATCGCGCTTGCTTGTCCCTGGCCAGACCCAGCACTTTGTG